>JALUJS010000253.1 GCA_027056825.1 Candidatus Krumholzibacteriia bacterium
GGGTTGATCATCACGCTGGTGTCCTTGTCCAGCAGACCGCTGGGCCCCAGGGCGGGCTTGATCACCAGGCGGCGCAGATCGCGGCGCAACCTGGCCATGTCGACGTCCCGGTGGTGATGGGCCGACACCACAACATGGGTCAGGGCCACGGGCTTGCCGTTCCGGTAGCGGACCGAGACCTGGACCTTGCCGTCGGGATAGAGGTAGGCCAGCTTGCCCGCCTTGCGCACCTCCTCGAGGCGCCGGGCCAGGCCGTTGGCCAGGAAGGTCGGCACGGGCATGAAGTGGGTGTCGACGGGCAGGGAAGCGCCCTCGTTGGTGGCGTAGCCCACGCACACGCCCTGGTCCCCGGCGCCCTTGCGATCCACGCCGAGGGAGACGTCGCGGGCCTGCTCGCCCAGCATCACGATCACCGCGCAGCTGTTGTGGTCGAAGCCGGTGGTGGGGTCGTTGTAACCCACCTCGCGGATGGTCTCGCGGACCACGGCGGTGATGTCCACATAGCACTTGGTGGTGATCTGGCCGGTCACGATGACCATGCCGGTGGTCACCATGACCTCGCAGGAGACGCGGGCGAAACGGTCGTGTTCGAGCACGGCGTCGAGCACCGCGTCGGCCAGCAGGTCACAGAGCTTGTCGGCGTGGCCGGACGTGACCGATTCGGCGGACTGGATCCAGGTGCGCGGCATGAGATCCTCCTTGGCGCGGTGATTCCCCGGGCGGGCAAAAAACCTGTCCAAAACCGGTACGGGCTGAAACAATTGGCCCGGATATCCGTTTTGAGCGGGTTGCCACTGCGAATTCAACAATGGACGGGACCGTGGTCAAAGTCAACCCTGCCACCGGCGGCGCGCGGGCCGCCATCCGCGTCGCCGATCTGACCTTCGGCTACACGCGCCGGACGGTGCTGCACGGGGTTTCCTTCACCCTCGAGGGCGGCGCGGTGGGCCTGCTGGGCCCCAACGGCTCGGGCAAGACGACCCTGCTGCGCTGCCTGCTGGGCCAGGTCCCCCTGCAGGCGGGCCGGGTCGAGGTCGCCGGCTTCGACATGGCCCGGCAGGCCCGGCGCGCGCGCGCCCGGCTGGGCTGGATGCCCGAACGCGGCGGGGTGATCCCCGGCATGAGCGGGGTGGGCCTGGTGGCCTACCTGGGAGAGCTGGCGGGCATGCCCGCGCGCGACGCCATGCAGCGCGCCCACGAGGTGCTGCACTACGTGGGACTGGCCGACGAGCGCTACCGCATGTGCGAGGACTACAGCCAGGGCATGAAGCAGCGGCTGAAGCTGGCCCAGGCCCTGGTCCACGACCCGGCCTGGCTCTTCCTCGACGAGCCCACCAGCGGCCTGGATCCCCGCGGCCGCGCCGCGATCCTCGAACTCATCGCGGACCTGGCGGGAAACAAGGGGCTGGGGGTGGTCCTCTCGACCCACCTGCTGGCCGACGTGGAGGCGGTGTGCCGGGAGATCCTGGTGCTGCGCGAGGGGCGCCTGCTGGCCCGGCAGGAGGTGGACGGGAAGGCCCGGCAGCCGCGCCAGGTCTTCGAGGTGGAGGGCTTCGGCGACGAGGCGGCCTTCCTGGCGGGACTGGAACAGCTGGGCGCCGAGGTGACGCGGGACAACAGGCTGCAGCTGGTGACGCTGGATCTGGCGCGCCTGGACGGCGGGGAGGCCGTCGGCGGCGACGGTTTCGATCCCGCCGCGGGCACCGGGGCCATCCTGGAAGTGGCGGCCGCAACGGGGTTCGCCCTGCGTCGCCTGCGCCGCCGGCCGGTGACCCTGGCCGAGGAATTCTACACCCTGGTGGAGGGTTGAGATGCCGGTCTACGAGCGCGGCTACACCCACTGGCGACCGTCGGGCCTCAAGGCCCTGCCGGCCTGGCTGGTCATCGCCCGCCGGGGCGTCACGGGCCCCCTGAAGCGGCGCCGGATCCTGCTGCTGGTCCTGCTGGCCTGGATCCCCGCCATCGTCAAGGGCGGCATCATCTACTTCCGGCTGAAGGCCGGCAACCTGACCGACCTGCTGGGCGCCGGCTGGGCGAGCATCGGCCCGGACGGGTTCCTGAGCTTCCTGGAGGGCCAGCGCTTCTTCGTGTTCGTGCTGCTGGCGGTCACCGGGGCGGGCCTGATCGCCACCGACCGGCGGGAAGGCGGGCTGACGCTGTACTTCTCGCGGCCGCTGAGCCTGGTGGACTACCTGGCCGGGAAGGCGGGCTCGGTCCTGTTCTTCTACCTGCTGATCACCCTGCTGCCGGTGTACGTGCTGTGCCTGGAGGCCTACCTGATCGCCCCCGGGGCCACGGGCCTGACCATGTTGCTGGCCATCCCTGCGCGGGCCACCTTCTACTGCCTGCTGAGCGGGGTGAGCATCACCCTGGTGCTGCTGGCCTTTTCCAGCCTGGGTAAACGCTCCATCTTCGTCATGGTCTGGTGGGCCATCATGATCACCGGCACCGAAGCCCTGGCTGCCATCGGCGGCGGGTTGGGCAGCCGGGGCATGCAGGCCCTGAACTTCCTGGGCCAGTACCACAACCTGGGCTCGCTGGTCTTCGGGACCGCGCCGCGAATCGACGTGCCGGCGCCGGTGAGCCTGGTGATGGTCCTGGTCTGGACCGCCCTGGCCCTGGCCGTCCTGCGCCGCCAGGTGCGACCGGTGGAGGTGGTCTCATGAGCGCGGGCGCCGCCGCCAACCGGGACCAGGCCCGCATCAGCGCCACGGGCGTGGGCAAATGGTTCGGCGAGGTCATCGCCGTCAACAACTGCACGCTGCGGGTCGGCGCGGGAGTGGTGGGCCTGCTGGGCGCCAACGGGGCGGGCAAGTCCACCCTGTTCAAGATGCTCGCCGGACTCATCGAGCCCAGCTGCGGCGAGGTGCGGGTCCTGGGGGCCCGCCTGCGCGACCGCGTGGGCTGGTACCGCCGCGTGGGGTTCTGTCCCGAGAGCGACGCCCTGCCCGAGTGGATGACCGGACGGGAGTACCTGTCGCTGATGCTGCGGCTGATGGGCTTTGACGGCGCCGAAACCCGCCGGCGCACGGATCGGTGGCTGGAACGCTTCGACCTGGCCGCCGCGGCCGGCCGTCGCCTGGGCGGCTATTCCAAGGGCATGCGCCAGAAGCTGAAACTGGCCCAGGCCCTGGCCCACGATCCGGACGTGATCTTCCTGGACGAGCCGCTCAACGGCATGGATCCCATGTCCCGCAAGGACGCCATCACGCTGGTGGGGGACCTCGGAAGGCAGGGCCGGACGGTGCTGGTCTCCAGCCACATCCTGCCGGAGATCGAATCGATGACCGACCAGATCATCCTCATCGACCGCGGCCGCGTGCTGGCCGAGGGGTCGGTGGCCGAGATCCGCGACAAGATCCCCGAGCATCCCACCACCGTGGCCCTGGTCTCCCCCGATCCGCGTGCGCTGGCCGCTTTTCTCATCGGCCGCGAGCACGTCGAGGGGGTGCGCATCGACGACCAGGGCCGGGTGGTGGTGCACACGGGCCACGCGGTGGCCTTCTACCGCGCCCTGCCCGGCTGGGTCCGCGACCATGGCCTCGTGGTGACCGAGATCCTGACCCTGGACGACAGCCTGGAGGCGGTCTTCCAGTACCTGACCGAACGGTGAGCGCCATGCACGAGAACGGCACCACGATCACGACCTCCGGCCCGGCGGGCCCGGCGCCCGCCGTGGGGGAGCCCGCGCCCCTGCCCAGCCTCGGGGCCGTGGGGTGGATCGCCTGGTTCTCGGTGCGCGAGATGGCGCGCCGCCGCCGCCTGGTGTCCCTGGGCCTGATCAACCTGTTGCCGGTCCTGGCCGTTTTGGCGGTGCGGTTGTGGCTCCCGGACCGGGGCCTCACCGCGCATCTGCAGCTGATGACCCTCAGCCACGACACCTTCATCCCCTTCCTGATCCCCATCGTGGCCATGGCGGTGGGCGTCTCGGCCATCGGGGAGCAGATCGAGGACGGCACCATCGTCTACACCTGGACGCGCCCGGTGCGACGGCCGGCCATCTACCTGGGACGGCTGCTGGCGGCCCAGGGGGTGGCCGTGGGCCTGCTGACCCTGTCCCTGGCCCTGTGTTTCGTGGTGATGGTGACGGGAAACCTGGGCGTGATCACCTGGGAGTTCCTCAAGCTGTACCTGCAGACCTTCGGCGTGATCGCCCTGGGCGCGGTGACCTACACGGCCCTGTTCGCGGCCATGGGTACGGTGTTCAGGAAGCCCGTGCTGCCGGCCATCCTGTTCGCCTTCGGCTGGGAGAAGCTGGTGGCGGGGATCCCGGCGCGGGTGCAGGAATTCAGCCTGCAGTTCCACCTGCAGAACCTGGTGTCCAAGGCTCCCGAGGGGACGCCGGAGGACCTGCCCGGGATGCTGAGGGCCCTGGTCCAGCAGGCCCTGCACCGGGATCCGACGCCGGACTGGCGGTCGGTCCTGGTGCTGGCCGTGGTGGCCGTCCTGGCGGCGCTCATCGGGGTGCAGCTTCTGCGTGGCCGGGAGATCGAGAAGTAGGTGGCCGCGACATACCTGGCAGAGGATTTCTTCCTGCGCGACGTGGTGACCGTCGCCCGCGACCTGATCGGTTGCGAGGTCCGGGTCCGGCACGCCGACGGCGTGCGCGCGGGAAGGATCGTGGAAGCCGAGGCCTACGGGGGGACGGATGATCCGGCCTCCCACGCCGGCCGGGGTCCGACCCCGCGCAGCGCGATCATGTTCGGTCCGCCGGCGGTGGTGTACGTGTACCTTGTCTACGGCATGCACCACTGCCTGAATTTCGTGACGGGGCCGGAGGGGAGCGCGGGCGCGGTCCTGATCCGCGCCCTGGAACCGCTGGCCGGCCGCGAAGCCATGGCCGCGGCGCGCGGCCTGGATCCCGCAGCGTGCGCCGACCGGCAGCTGACCGCCGGTCCCGGCCGCCTGTGCGCCGCCCTGGGGCTAGATCTGGGCTGGAACGGACGCCTGCTGACCGACCCGGACAGCGGCATCGCCGTGGCGGCCCGGGCCACCCCGGTTGCCGCCAGGGATATCCTGGCCGGACCCCGGGTGGGCATCACCCGGGCCGTGGAGCGCCCCTGGCGCTTCCGCCTGTCGGGCAGCAGGTGCCTGACCGATTGACGGGGGGAGGGGGATTCGGTAACTTCGGGAACGAATCCCCCGCATGCTTTCAGCCTGTCCCCTCCAGGCTTGAACCTGTTCCGTCACCGGGTCCCCGGACCCGGCCGTGTTCGTGCCGCTTCCTGTGGAAGCATAGACATCGGAGGCCTTCATGCCGCTGAAGAATCGCTTGCCGGCCGTCCTGACCGTCCTGATCGTCATGATCACCGCGGTCGGCGCCATGGGCCGGACCTACCTCGACCTCGAGGACCAGGTCCATGAATTCACGCTGGACAACGGAGTCCGTTTCCTGGTGCTGGAGAAGCACGACGTACCCGTCTTCTCCTTCCGCACCTTCGTCAACGTGGGCAGCGCCAACGAGGTGCGCGGGATCACGGGCCTGTCCCACATCCTCGAACACATGGCCTTCAAGGGCACGCCCGAGATCGGGACCACCGACTACAAGGCCGAGCAGAAGGCCATGGCCGCCGAGGACGCGGCCTTCGCGGCCTTCAAGGAGATCCGCCTGGCCATCCGCCCGGTGCGGGCCAGGTACCAGCAGCTGCTCGACCGCATTCCCGCCGACCAGCGCGAGGCCTACGACAAGCTGGTCTCCGGCAGCGAGGTGACGCCTCCGGACTTCACCCTGGGGCCGGAGGCCAAGGCGGCCCTGGACTACTACAACGATGAGGCCAAGGCCATGGAGGACGAGTACGCCGCCCGCCGGCAGGCTTTCGAGGACGCCAAGGACGCCGCGCGCGAGTTCGTCGTCACCAACGAATACGGCAAGATCGTCGAGAACAACGGCGGGCAGGGCATGAACGCCAGCACGTCCAACGACATCACCCAGTACTTCTACAACATGCCCAGCAACCGGCTGGAGCTGTGGGCCTACCTCGAGGGCAGCCGCATGTCCCACCCGGTATTCCGTGAGTTCTACACCGAGAAGGACGGCCCGGTGACCGAGGAGCGCCGCATGCGCACCGACAACAACCCCATCGGGCGCCTGATCGAGCAGTTCGAGAACCTGATGTTCATGGCCAACGGCTACCACCACTCGACCATCGGCTACATGTCCGACATCCAGAACGTCAGCCGCGCCGACTGCCAGGCCTACTTCCACCGCAACTATGTGGGCTCGAACATCACCGTGGCGGTTGTGGGCGATGTGGACTACAAGGACGTCCGGAAGTACGCCAGGAAGTACTTCGCGGACATTCCCGCCGGCCATCCCGAACCGGTGGAGACCTTCGAGCCGAAACAACTGGGCGAAAAGCGCTTCATCATGGAAGACCCCAGCCAGCCGCTGTACATCGCCGGCTACCACATCCACAACGTGCGGCACCCGGACTGGCCGGTGTACGAGGTCATCGCTGACGTCCTGGGCCAGGGGCGCACCAGTCGCCTGTACAAGAACCTGATCAAGGACCAGAAGATCGCCGTCAACGCCATGGCCATGCCGGGTTTCCCCGGCCAGAAGTACGACACGGGCCTGCTGGTCTTCGCCATGCCCGTCAAGGACAAGACGGCCGAGGACATGGAAGGGGCCATCGACGAGCAGATCCGCGATATCGTGGACCACGGCATCACCGCCGAGGAGCTGGAGGCGGTGAAGCAGCGCGCGCGCGCGAGCTTCATCCGCGGCCTGGACGGCAACGCCGGCATGGCCAGTCAGCTGGCCTGGTACCAGACCTTCATGGGCGACTGGCGCGAACTGTTCCGCGAGGTCGACCGCATCGACGCCGTGACCCTGGACGACGTGCAGCGCGTGGCCGCCGAGATCTTCGACGTGAACAACCGCACCGTCGCCATCATCAAGACCACGGATCAGGAATCCTGACCCGCGACGTTCGCTCCGCCGCGGGCGGGAGCCGAAAGGATAGACCATGAAGCGGATGAAGAACCCGATCCTGAGCGCGGTCCTGGCGCTGGTCGTCGTTTCCGTGACGACCGGCGGCGCCGCGTGGGCCAGGAAGCCCTGGGAGAAGATCAAGATCCCGGCGTTGCACGAGATCCGGATGCCGGACTACGAGCGCGTGGAACTGGACAACGGCATGGTGCTCTACCTGGCCGAGGACCACGAACTGCCCCTGGTGAACATGCGCGCCACCATCGACGTGGGCAGCATCTACGAGCCCGCCGACAAGGTCGGCCTGGCCGCGATGACCGGGACGGTCATGCGCAGCGGCGGGACCGAGACCCACGACGGGGACGAGATCGACGAGATGGTCGAGGCCCGCGGCATGTCCGTGGAGACGTGGATCGGCCAGACCGACGGCGGCGCCCGCGTTTCCGCGTTGACCGAGGATACGCAGCTGGGTCTGGATCTCCTGGCCGACATCCTGCGCCATCCGGCCTTTCCCGAGGACAAGATCAAGCTGGCCAAGGAGCAGCAGAAGGCCTCCATCAGCCGGCGCAACGACGACCCCATGACCATCGCCCGGCGCGAAGCCATGGTGGCGGTGTTCGGCAAGGACCATCCCCTGGCCCGCTACCCCGAGTATGCGACCATCGCCGCGGTCACCCGCCAGGACATGATCGATTTCCACGACACCTGGTTCCACCCGGACCGCATGTACATGGTGGTCACCGGGGATTTCGAGACCGCCGCGATGATCGACATGATCAAGTCGGCGTTCGCCGGCTGGGAAAAGGCGACCACGCCCCTGCCGCCGGACCCGGAGATCCCCGACCTGCCGCGCACGGTGAACATCGTGGACAAGGACGACCTGACCCAGACCACCATCATCATGGGCCACAAGGGTATCCGCGCGGACAGCCCCTGGTACGCCGGCGTGATGGTGGGTAACCGGATCCTGGGCGGCGGCTTCGCCACGCGCCTGTTCAACGAGATCCGCAGTCGCCAGGGCCTGGCCTACTCGGTGGGCAGCAGTCCCGGCACGGGCTTCCGCTATCCCGGCCTGTTCATGGCCTTCTGCATGACCAAGAGCGGGACCAGCCAGAAGGCCGCCGAGGGCGTGCTGGCCGAGATCAAGCGCATGACCACCGAGCCGGTCACGCAGGAGGAGCTGGAGCAGGCCAAGGACGGAATCCTCAACTCGGAGGTGTTCAAGTTCGACACCAAGGAGGAAATCCTCGGGCGCATGGTCATGTTCGAGCGCTACGGCTACCCTGCAGATTTCCTGAAGCAGTACCAGCAGCAGGTGCGGGACATGACCGTGGATCAGGTCCTGGAAGCCTGCAAGGAGGTGTGGCATCCGGACCGGATGACCATTCTGGCCGTGGGCGACTACCAGGACTGGGACGGCGACTTCAGCGAGTTCGGTCCGGTGAACATGGTGGACATCACCATCCCCGAGCCGGCCCTGGAGATCCCCGAGGCCACCCCCGAGTCCCTGGCCCGCGGCAAGCAGCTGATGGAAGCGGCCCGCGAGGCCGCCGGCGGCAAGGCCCTCTTCGACGGCCTGAAGTCCTACTCCAGCAAGTCCAAGCTGTCGGCCACCATCCAGGGCATGGACCTGACCTTCAACATCGAGAAGACGGTGGTCTATCCGGACAAGGCCTACTCGGTGCAGAAGACGCCCTTCGGGACCATGACCAGCGTGCTGGCCGGCGACAAGGGCTGGGCCAGCGGCCCCATGGGCGACAAGGACCTCGAGGGCAAGGACCTGGAGCAGGCCAGGGAGGAGCTGCTGACCGACACCATCGGCGTGTTCAAGAACCTGGACCGCTTCCAGTGCCAGGCCCTGGAACCCACCAAGGTGGAAGGCGTGCTCTGTTACCCGGTGCATGTCAGCGGGGTGGGGGACGACTACCAGATCTTCTTCCTGAACGCCGACACCGGCCGGGTGTACATGGTGCAATCCCCGGGCATTTCGCCCATGACCCAGGCTCCGGTGACCCAGAAGGTCTTCGTGGACGACTACATGGAGGCCGATGGATTCACCATGCCAGCCTCCCTGCGCCTGACCTACGACGACGAGCTGTTCGGCACCATCACCGTCCAGGAGTTCCAGGCGAACCCCAAGGTGGACATGGCGCTGTTCACGAAGTAGCGGAAGCCCTTTCCGTTTGATAGTGTGGGCGGCGTCATGCCGCCCACACTTTTTGCCCGCATTATTGAATCGCCTTGCGGGATCGCGCAGCGATTCAATTATGCGCGTTGGCGAGGGACCCGCGATGTTTCTCCGTCCTTTGTTCCGTTTCCTCGGGCGCCGCTGGCGCCGCCTCCTGCTGCTCGGCGCGGGTGCGGTGCTGGGGGCGGTCCTGCTGGCTGCGGCCTCGGCCTTGATCCTGCTGCGCGGCAGCCTGCCCCGCCTGGACGGCGAGGTGGTCCTGGCAGGGCTGGCCGGCCCGGTGACCGTCACCCGGGATTCCCTGGGCGTGCCCGATATCCGGGCGGTCCAGCGCGTTGACGCCGCGCGGGCGCTGGGCTACCTCCACGCCCAGGACCGGTTCTTCCAGATGGACCTGCAGCGGCGCGCGGCCGCCGGCGAGCTGGCGGCCCTGCTGGGCCCCGGCCTGCTGGATGCGGACCGGGATGCGCGCAGGCACCGGTTTCGCGCCCTGGCCCGACAGGTGGCCGCGGGCGCGGGGGAAGACCAGCGCCGGATCCTGGACGCCTATACCGCGGGGGTGAACGCGGGCCTGGACGACCTGCGCGCCCGGCCGTTCGAGTACTGGGTGCTGCGCCGCCGGCCCGAGCCCTGGCGACCCGAGGACACCATCCTGGTCCTTTACAGCATGTTCCTGGATTTGTCCCTTTCCAACGCCGGGTACGAACAGACCCTGGCCGCGGTACGGGACAATCTGCCGGCCGCTGTGGCGGAGATGCTGCTGCCCCGGGGCAACCGCTGGGAGGCGCCGCTGGAACAGGGGATCGTGCCCGGAGTCCATCTGCCCGATTCGACGGCCTGCGACCTGCGGAAGTGGACGTACGGCGGGATGACCTACCAGGAGTATCGGCGCTCGCTGCACGAGCCTCCCCGGCAGGATATCGCCGGCAGCAACAACTGGGCGGTGGCCGGGTCCCTGACCCGCGACGGCCGGGCCCTGCTGGCCAACGACATGCACCTGCGCCTGGGCTTGCCCAACACATGGTACCGGGCGCGGATGTCCTGGGACGCGGGCGGCCGCACGCGGTCGGTCGTGGGTGTGACCTTGCCGGGTACCCCGGCGCTGGTGGTCGGCAGCAACGGCCGCGTGGCCTGGGGCTTCACCAACAGCCAGGGGGATTGGGCGGATCTGGTGATCCTGGAGACCGACCCCGCGGATTCCCTGCGCTACCGCACCCCCGACGGTTGGCGCCGGATGCAACAGACACCGGAAATCATCCCGGTCGCCGGTGGCCGGCCCGACACACTCGTGGTGAATGGGACCATCTGGGGCCCGGTGTGGGGCCAGGACACCAAAGGGCGGACCTTGGCCCTGCGCTGGACCGCCCACGACACCGCCGCGGTGAACCTGAACCTGCTGCGCCTGGAAACCGCCGCGGACATCGACGAGGTGATGGCCCTGGCCGCCGATCTCGGCATTCCCCAGCAGAACCTCGTCTGCGCCGATGCGACCGGCCGCATCGGCTGGACCATCGCGGGCCGGATACCCCGCCGGGTGGGTTGGGACGGCCGTTTGCCGGTGTCCTGGGCCGACGGATCCTGCCGCTGGGACGGGTACCTCGCCGCCACGGAGCAGCCGCGGATCGTCGATCCCCCGGAGGGTCGGATCTGGACGGCCAACAACCGTGTCGCCGCGGACCGGGACCTGGCCCTGATCGGTGACGGGGGGTACGCCACCGGCGCGCGGGCCCGGCAGATCCGGGACGACCTGAGGGCCCTGGAGCATCCCTCGGAACAGGACATGCTGGCGGTACAACTGGACGACCGGGCGGTGTTCCGGTCCCCATGGCGCGACCTGGCCCTGGCGGTCCTGGCGCGGTGGTCGCCGCCGGCCGGATCACCGCGCCAGGACCGCCA
>JALUJS010000254.1 GCA_027056825.1 Candidatus Krumholzibacteriia bacterium
GTAGAAGCTCCCCTCGACGTCGGGCAGGGTCTGCCCCGGCTGGTCCACCCCGGGCCGGTCCCCCACCGAGGCCACCACCGCGCCCGTCTGGTCGATGACGTCGTAGGTCACCGCCAGGATGTCCTCGTCCAGCATGCGCTGGCGCATGTCCACCGCGGCGATGTTGCCGTCGGCGTCGAGCAGGGGCTCGAAGTTGGTGATCTCCCGCCAGCGCTGCCAGTAGAGGTGCGGTTTGGTGAAGTCCATCTGCAGGTCGTTCCAGGCGCGGAACCCGAGGCTGTCGATGTAGGCCGCCACGTTCTCGATCTCCCCCGCGGAGGGCTGGCCCGGCCCCATCATCTTGAAGATCTTCAGGGAGCTGATGTCGATGATCTCCCCCGGCCGCCGGCCCTGGGGCTCGGACTCCGGCAGGTCCAGGCGGAAGAACTCGTTGTTGATGTAGTCGGAGGAGTAGATGATGCGGTCCTCCACCTGGCCGCCCTTGGCGTTGAAGGTCTTTGACGAGGACTCCGCCTTCTGCTTGGAGGTCACGAAGGTGAAATCGGCCCGCCCGACCTGTCCGGTGACCTTCAGGCCGAACAGCCCGGACTTGTTGGAGCTGTAGCCCAGGAGCTGGCTGCCCGGCAGGGTCAGCCCCACGTCGCCGGTCTCGATGGTCTTGATGACCTCGTCTTCGAGTCCCTTGTACATCAGCTTGATCTTGGTGGCGTCCGGCCCGATGGCGGCGCTGTTGTGGTCCACCTCGATGATGATCTTCTCGCCGATGGTGCCCGAGAGGTTGACCTGCAGTTCCTGCTTCATGTCCAGCGAGGGGAACAGGGACTGGCTGGTGACCCGCTCGTTGCCCACGAAAG
Organism: Candidatus Krumholzibacteriia bacterium; assembly: GCA_027056825.1. GTDB lineage: Bacteria > Krumholzibacteriota > Krumholzibacteriia > LZORAL124-64-63 > LZORAL124-64-63 > JAHJTW01. Next base: position 855 of record JALUJS010000254.1, read on the forward strand.
GCTTGACCACGGTGCTCTCCCCGTTCAGGGAAATGTGCTCGCGGCCGGTGATCTTGATCCGCGTCTTCTCGCCGCGGCCGATGATCTTCTCCAGGGTGCGCGGCAGCTTGATGGGGATGGTCAGGTTGATCAGGCCCTCGTCCTGGCGGCTCTGCCGGCCCTTGCCCGCCACGGCCAGGGCGTCCATGCGCGTCTGCAGGTTGTCCACCGCCTGCCGCCGGAGCATCCCGTCCTCCAGCCGGTCCGCGAAGATCCTGACCCGGGGATCGGTGACCGGTCGCGGCGGATACCAGGTGATCCCGCCGGGCAGCGAAACCGGGGAGGTGTAGAAGAACATGTACGAGGGGTAGCGGAATTCCAGCATCAGGTCCGCCGGGCCGTTGTACTCCAGGACCTCCTCCTCGCGCACGAGGTCCACGCGGGCCTTGTCCTCCCAGATGCGCCGCAGGGAACTTTCCAGGGTGGGCCGGGTAAGGCCGGTGCGTTCCCGGTCGATACCCAGGGCGTGCAGGCGCCGCAGCAGGAGCAGGCGCTCGACGCCCAGCAGGCGCGGGTCGTCGGTGGCCCGGATGACCGGATCCAGGCCGTAGAGCACCGGCCCCGGGTAGTCCGGGTCGGCCGCCGCGGGGCCGGCGGCCAGCAGGGCCGCCACCAGGGCGGCCCCCAGCAACCCCAGGAACATCCGGCCCGCCGACCGCGCACGACAGCGGCGCCGGGAGCCGGGTGCTATCCTGGACCTGGAACCGGGACGGGAAATCAACGGGATTCTCCCTGGCCCTCCCCCGGCGGGGCGACGGGCCGGATCGGTGCTTGAATTCGTCCCCGGAAATGGTCATTCTGACCCCGGGCGCGATCAGAAACCGGCGGGCCGGCGCCCCCCCTCAAGGGGGGCGGCCACGCACACCGGACATCGATGACCGCACGGCGGGGGGCTCCCCGGGGCGGTGCGGCGAGGAATCAGCAGAAGGACCGGCGCCTGTCCCCATCCGGGACAGGGGGCCGACGGAAAGGCCTCCCAAGCCGTATGCGCTTGCTCCACAAGCACTTGATAGACGCCTGCCGCGGGCCCTTCTTCTTCGGGCTCTCGGTCATCACGTTCCTGCTGATGATAGAAACCCTGTTCAGCTATGTCGATCTCTTTGTCACCAAGGGGGTCCCCTTCACCGTGGCCACCCAGGTGTTGCTGCTGAGCCTCCCCCACACGTTTGCATTATCCATACCAATGTCCGTGCTCGTGGGGGTCCTGATGGGAGTCGGCCAACTGGCTGCGGACAACGAGATTACGGCCATGAAGGCCAGCGGCGTAAGCCTGTGGTCCGTGCTGCGGCCACTGATGGCCGCCGCGGCGGTGATCACGTTGGCCCTGACGGCCTACAACCACTTCTTCTTCCCCCGCATGAACCACACCCTGGCCAACCTGCTGCGCGACATCCACCAGATGCGGCCCATGCTGGAGATCCAGCCCCAGCAGTTCAACGACCTGAACGACCGCATGACCATCTTCGTGGCCCGCAAGGACGACAAGACCGGCCGCATCGAGGACGTGACCATCATCGAGAAGGAGAAGCCCGGCGACATCTCCCCGCGCATGACCTTCGCCGCCTGGGGCACCATCATCACCGACCATGCCGACAACACCATGATCCTCGAACTGCACGACGGGGAAACCCACGAGCGCCAGGATCCCGAGAATCCCGGCAAGTACCAGGTGATCCGCTTCAAGCAGATGACCCGCATCATCGACAACGCCGAACAGGACCTGCAGAAGACCGACCGCAAGGCCAAGAGCGACCGCGAGATGAATCTCCAGGAGCTGCTCCGGGCCGCGCGCCGCGAACGGGCCCGCCAGAAGGATGTCCAGGAGCGGGTCGCCGACTTCACCACCAACTTCCTGCGCTGGGAGTGGAACCTGCTGGACAGCGGCCACCGGGCGCTCGTTCTGGGCGACGGCCCGCTGCCGCAGGAGGAGGACCGCCGCCGCCTGGCGGTCGCCGAACGGTTCCGGGAGACCCGCACCAAGGTGGACCGCACCGCCGAACAATGCAGTTTCCAGGAGCGCGTGCTGGACTCCTACATCGTCAAGGAGAACCGCTACCTGGTGGAGTTCCACAAGAAGTTCGCGATTCCCTTCGCCTGCATCGTGTTCGTCCTGCTGGGGGTGCCCATGGCGGTGACCTCCAGCCGCAGCGGCAAGGGCATCAGCGTATCGCTGGCCATCGGGGTCTTCGTCATCTACTATCTGTTCCTGGTGGGCGGGGAGAAACTGGCCGACCGCGGCCGCCTGGATCCCTTCCTGGCCATGTGGAGCGCCAATTTCTTCCTGCTGGCCATCGGTATTCCGGTCTTCATGCGCACGGTGCGCGAATCGAGCATCCTGAGCATCACCCACAAGCCGCGGCCCCGGACACCGGACCGCAACAGGGGCGAGGATCCCGGGTCATGACCATCATCCATCGCCACCTGCTCGGCTCCTTCCTGCGCAACCTGCTGTACACCATCCTGGGCGCCCTGCTGCTGTTCACCATCATGGACCTGCTGGACCACATGGGCAGCTTCGTGGACAACTCCGCCACCGCTTCGATGATCGCCCGGTACTACCTGTACAAGGGTGCCTGGATCATCGACACCGTCCTGCCCATCGCCGTGCTGATGGCCGTCCTGTTCACCGTCGGCACCATGGCCCGCTATCTCGAACTGACGGCCCTGATGGCCGCCGGCTGGTCCCTCATGCAGGTC
>JALUJS010000255.1 GCA_027056825.1 Candidatus Krumholzibacteriia bacterium
GGGGAAAATCCGGGAAGTGTGGAGTTGGGGATAACCCGCTGTTTTTCTTGACACTGCCCTCGCCTTTCACTAACCTTCCCCGGTTGAAATCAAACAAAGGAGCTCCTCGTGAAGCGGACATTTCAACCGAGCAATCTCAAGCGGGCGCGCCGCCATGGCTTCCGCAAGCGCATGTCGACCAAGGCGGGCCGCCTGGTTCTCAAGCGCCGCCGGGCCAAAGGGCGCAAGCGCATATCCGCTTGATTCGTTGAGCAGGGGAATCCTGCCCGGGGCCGACCCCTTGGGGGATGACGGCCCATGAAGCAGCGATCCCTGAACAAGAAGTCGGAATTCCACGCGGTCTACGAGCGAGGCGTCAAGAAAGTCGGACGTTTCCTCGTAGTTTATGTGTTGGACGGCAATGATCAGGCCCGCGCCGTGGTCGCCAGCCGCAAGGTCGGCGGCGCCGTGAAGCGCAACCGGGCCAAGCGACTGCTGCGAGAGGCCATGCGCCACAGCATCCTTGGCCGACCGGATGGGCCGCAGTCCGTCCTGACCAGGTTCTTTCCGGATTCGGCGCGGGATATCCCCGCCGGCCAGAACTCCGGGGGCCTGTGGGTGGTTCTGGTGGCCCGGAGGGCCATCCTCGCAGCCGGCGCCGAAGATGTGCGCGCCGAACTCGACCGCCTGCTCGACTCCCCGGCCTGACGGCCGACCAACGGGGCCGGACCACGGGATCAACTTGGCAACGAGCGTTCGCCGCCCCGCCCGCACGATCATTCAGGGGCAGGACGCAAGCGGGTTGTCCATGTGGCGTTTGCCCTACTACCTGATTCAGGCGTACCGGCGCTGGGTGTCTCCCTTTCTGCCCGCGACTTGCCGGTTTTATCCCACATGTTCCGCCTATGGAGCCGAGTCCCTGCAAAGGTTCGGCCTGTGGCGCGGCCTCTGGTTGACCCTGCGCCGCGTGGTCCGTTGCCATCCCTGGCATCCGGGCGGTTACGACCCGGTGCCTTCCCGTCACGATGATGCGGACGGCCCCTGTTCCGCGTCCGCAGCACACCCCCGTCACCACGGAGATCCTGCCCATGGATAGGCGCACCCTGTTGGCCCTGGTCCTGATATTCCTGATCCTGACCGGTTATCCCGTCATCATGCAGAAGTTCTTCCCCGGCGTGATGCCTTCTCCCAAATCCGGCGCCGGAAGCGACAGCACCCTGACGGCGCAGACGGACACGGCCACCGTCATGCAGGATGTGGGCCTGGACACCGGGTCCACGCCGGCCGCGGCCACGGCCGCCGCAGAACCGGCCGCCACCGGGGGCCTGCCCGGCGAAGCGCCCGCCGACCCCCTGGCCGTCGTCACCGACGCGGCCCCGCGGGACATCGTCGTTCGCACGCCCCTGTACGAGATGACCATCAGCACGCGGGGCGGCCGGATTCTGAGTTGGAAAGGGTTGGAGTTCCCGAGCTGGCAGGGCGGCGTGGTCAACCTCGTGCCCGAGCACATTCCGCCCCGGGGCGTGGACATGGTCCAGTTTCGCGCGGCGGATCTGGACCTGGGCGCGACGATCTTCGCGGCCGATCGCCAGGAACTCGACCTGCGCCAGGGAGGCGGCGCCGCGGGCCTGACCTTGACCGTCCGCCTGGCCGGCGACCTGGAGGTGCGAAAGGTCTTCACCTTCCATCCCGACACCTACGATTTCCAGGTGGATATGGTCGTGGCCGCCACGGGTCCGGGCGCCCAGGCGACCCTGGCCCGGGTGGGCGCGCCGCAGGTCATCCGCACCGGCTGGAACCAGGGCATCGCCCCCACCGAACGCATCCAGAAGCTGGAGCATCAGTCCATGCGGTCCATGGCCAAGGTGGGCGAAGAACTGGAATTCAAGAAGCTGTCTGGCCTTGCCAAGAGCGAAGACAAGGTCACCGGCCAGTGGCGCGGTTCGGTGCAGTTCGCCGGGCTGCAGAACCGCTATTTCACCATCGTCGGCATGGTTCCCCGGGAGCAGGGGGGACCGGTCGAGGGCACGATCCGCCTGGGCGGCGATCAGGAGACCGGGACCCAGTCCTGGTCCATCGACCTGCCGGCCCGGCGCGGCGTCGGTGACGAGATCGCCACCGCGCGCCTCGACTACTACATCGGGCCCCAGGAGGCCTCACTGCTCCAGTCCTATGGAATGGGTCTGGAAAAGACCATGGACCTGGGCTGGAAACTCTTCCGGCCCCTGACCGAGTTCGTCCTGTGGGGGATGTACCTGATGCACAACATCATCCCCAACTACGGGGTGATCATCATCATCTTCTCGGTTCTGACCAAGTTGATGTTCTATCCCCTGACCAAGACCTCGACCCGGTCCATGAAGAAGATGCAGGAAATTCAGCCCAAACTGAAGGCCCTGCAGGAGAAGTACAAGGACGACAAGGAGAAGCTGAACCAGGCGACCATGCAGTTGTACAAGGACGAGAAGGTCAACCCCATGGCCGGGTGCCTGCCGCTGCTGGTGCAATCGCCGGTGTTCATCGCCCTCTACCAGGGCCTGAGCCACACCATTTCCCTGCGTGGCCAGCCCTTCGCCTTGTGGATCACCGATCTTTCGCAGCCCGACGCCATCATGACCATGCCGTTCTCCCTGCCCTTCCTGGGCAGCGATCTGAACGTGCTGCCGCTCTTGATGGCCGTGGCCATGTATTTCCAGACCAAGCTCACCCCGACCAGCGGCGCGGGCGGCCAGATGGCCGCCATGAACACCATGATGCCGCTGTTCATGGTCTTCATCTTCTACAACATGCCTTCCGGGCTGGTTCTCTACTGGCTGGTCAACACGATTCTGCAGGCCTACCAGACCTGGCAGATCCACCGGGAGGCTGCAGGGAGCGAAGGAGCTCAAACAGCATGAACGACAAAGTCGAAGCCAAGGGCAAAACCGTAAAGGAAGCGGTCGCCGAAGCGTTGCTGCGCATGGGCGCGCGACGGGAGGAAGTCATCGTCAAGGTCCTGGAGGAGCCCAAGAGCGGTTTCCTCGGTCTGCTGGGGGGACGCCCGGCCCGGGTCCTGGTGGAGAAGAAGCGCGGCGGCGGCCGGTCCCGGTCGAATAACAGGCGCCGCGGCAGCAAGGGACACAGCCTCAGTGACGGCGGCGGCGGCGGACGCGGCGGCGGACGCGGGCAGGACCGCAGCCGCAACCGGAACGCCGAGGGCGATGCGCGCAACGAGCGCCGGAACGATCGCAAGGACAGTCGCCCCGCGGCGGCCAAGGCGGAAGGTGGCGAGCAGAAGGACCAGGAGAAGCGCCCGAGCCGTCGCCGGCGTGGTTCCCGGGGCCGGGGACGCGGCCGGCGGCCCGCCGCCGCTACCGCGGAAAACGCCACGCCCACCGACGCCCGGCAGGCCCCTTCGGATCAGGGACCGACGTCCGGGCGCCGGGAGGTTCCCGCCGGAGAGCGTCAGGAACGCCGGGATAGCCGGGAGCGCAGGGACCGCAACAGTTCACGGTCCGGCCGGGCCGGGGGAGATGAAAACCGGGACGACCAGCGTGAAGCCCGCCGCAGTGAGCGAAGCCGCCGCAACCAGCGGGGCCGCAACCGCCGGACCCGGGAGAACGATGAAACC
>JALUJS010000256.1 GCA_027056825.1 Candidatus Krumholzibacteriia bacterium
TCCCACGGGGACGCCGCCCGCATCGCCGACAAGCTGGCCATCGCGGCCGAACCCGCCCGCCTGGACAGCCAGACCAAGTACGCCGTGGTGGCCCGCGGCGAGGCCGAGGCCTACCTGCGCCTGCCCAGGGACGGCAAGTACCGTGAGAAGATCTGGGACCACGCCGGCGGCGTGCTGGTTGTGGAGGAGGCCGGAGGGCGGGTCACCGACATCCGCGGCCGCGCCCTGGACTTCAGCCGCGGCTATCGCCTGGAGGACAACATCGGCGTCATCGTCACCAACGGGAAGGTCCATGACGCGGTGCTGGGCGCCATCGAGGAGCTGGGCATCGGACAGTTCCCCGACACCGCTTCCTGATTCCTCCGGTGCGCCCGGCCCGCAGACACGGGCGCCGCGGGACCGACCCGCGGCGCCTCATGTTTGCTCCGGTGCCGCAGGCGGCCCGGACGGGCGTCCGGATCACCCGCCGGTGACGAACTCCAGCGCCCGCTCGACGCTCTTGGCCGGCGACACCTTGATCTGGATGTCGGCCACCTTGCCGTCCGGCCCGATGATCCAGTGGCTGCGGATCACCCCGAAGTAGGTCTTGCCGTACAGCTTCTTCTCGCCCCAGGCGCCGTACTTCTCCAGCACCTTGTGGTCCGGATCCGACAGCAGGTCGAAGCCGAACTGCTCCTTGTCGTGCCATTTCTTCAGCTTTTCCACCGGGTCGGGACTGATCCCCAGGACCACGGCGTCGTGCTTGGCCAGGATGGGCAGGCTTCCCCGAAACCCGCGCGCCTGGGTCGCTCAGCCGCTTGTGGCGGCCTTGGGATAGGCGAACAGGATCAGGGTCTTGCCCTTGAAATCGGACAGTTTGACCTTCTTGCCGTCCTGGTTGGGCAGGGTGAAGGCGGGGGCTTTCTTGCCGACTGCGAGCATCGGTTACCTCCTGGTGGCGGGATGGCCGGTCATGACAACGCGCTTCAGGATAACCCCGTCCGGTGCCGGGGGCCACCCCGGAACGGGGCTTCCCCCTTGGCCGGCCGCCCGGGATTCCGTAGAATCAGGCAAGGAGGTGCCCGTCATGTATACCTCGCTCGAACCGTTCGCCGCCGTCCGCCTCGCCGCCGTCATCGCCCTCACGGCCGCGCTCGCGGTCCCGGCCGCCGTCCTCGCCTCCGGTTACGGCGCCATGGGCCTGTACGCCGACCCGGACGCCACCGTCAACCAGATCGAGGCCTCCGGGGGTATGTTGCCGCTGTACCTGGTGGCTTCCGATCCCGCCGACGATTTCGGCCACGTGCCCGACACCATCACCGGCTTCGAGGGGAGCATCGGCTTCCAGTCCCCGTCGGATTTCGTCATGCAGGTGGAATTTCCCGTGGAAGTCATCAACGTGGGCAGCAACGACAACCTCATCGTGGGCTTCGGATCGCCCCTGCCGTTGTCCGGCTCCTCGGTTGTCCTGGCCACGGTGGTGATCTATACTCAGGGTCAACCCGAATCCAACGTCTACCTGCGGCCCGCCGAGCCGGCCAGCGTGCCCGGTTACCTGGCGGTGGTGGACCAGGATTTCCAGCTCGTGCCCATGGAACCCGCCTCCGGCGACCCGGGGCGCCCGGTGTTCTTCATCAACTCCAACGGGTTCCTGCAGAACGCAAGTTGGGGCACGGCCAAGATCCTTTACCGGTGACCCGGAACATCCCGCCGGGGCGCGACGCGGACGGCCCATGAAACACGACGACACCTCCTGGCTCGAAACGCCCGAGCCGGGCTGGGAGCCCGCCTCCCTGCCCTTCCTCGCCCTGAAGGACACCTTCGTCTCCGGCGACGACTCCGACCGCCGTCTGCGTGTGCGCTATTACCGCTGCGCCGCAGATGACACGGTCTGCGCCAAGGTGCTGTCCGGGGACCAGGCCCAGGGCCCGCCCGGCCACGTGCACGGAGGCGGCCAGGCGGCCATCCTGGACGAGGCCATGGGCGGCGCGGCCTGGCTGGCGGGGCACCCCGTGGTCGCCGCCCGCCTGGAGATCACCTTCACGCGCATGCTTCCGGTCGGGGCGCCGGCGGTGGTCCGCGCCGAGGTGGTGGCCGTGGAAGGCCGCAAGGTCCGCACCCGGGGCCGCGTGACCGATCCCGACGGCGCCGTCGAGTACAGCCGCGCCGAGGGCCTGTTCATCGTCCTGGACCAGGATCAGATCGACCGCCTGCCCCGGGCCGCGGCCGAGATCGTCGCCCGCGCCCGCGCACGACAGCAGGAAGATCCCGGCGCCTAACCCGGATTGTTCATCCCCGGAGCTCGCTCCATGGCAGCTCCCAGACGATCCAGCGTCGCCAGGGCCGACCGGGCCTCCGCGCCCCCCACCGCCGCCGCCAAGCGGGCCAGGACCTCTCCTTCGGCATGCATGATCTCCTGCAGCGCTTCCCCGCCCGCCGGGGTGATCTCGGCCAGGCGGGCCCTCCGGTGGCCGGGATTGTCCACCAGCCGGACGAATCCCTTGCGCAGCAGGGCGGACACCAGGACCCGGGCGTTCTGCCGCGAAAATCCCCGCGCCCTGGCCAGGGCGCTGGCCGTCAGGGGTCCCTTGGCGCGCAGCGTCACCAGCGCGTCCCGCTGCCCCGGGGTGAGCCCCCAGGGCCGCAACAGGGCGGCTTCCTGCTCCCTCATCGCCTGCCCCAGGGCCATGATCCTGCGGACCAGGGATCCGGTGGCCAGCAGGCCGACCACGGGGCGTTCGCCATCCATCTTGTTGTTCACCATCGGGTTACCTCCAGCGGGCAATTCATCGCAACTTTATTGCAATATAGTTGTCATAATGACAATATATTTGTCAACAGGAATCCGGGCCCATCGGACAGAACCGCGGCGCTGGCGTGTCCCGCCCGCGCGCTGTAGCATGTGCCGGCCGGTCATCCGTTCCCCAACCGCGAGGTCAGCCATGAAAATCGCCCTGATCCAGCAGCACGCCGGTCCGGATCTCCAGGACAACTTCCAGCGCGGCCTGCAATCCGCCCGCGCCGCGGCGGTCGCCGGCGCCGAGGTGATCTGCTTTGCGGAACTGGCCTTCACCCCCTTCTATCCCCAGGTTCCCGCCCGGCCGGACCATCCGGCCCTGGCCGAGACCATCCCCGGACCCACCACCGAGGCCTTCGGTGAACTGGCCCGGGAACTGGGCGTCGTGGTCATCCTGAACCTGTACGAGAAGACGGGCGGGAACGGCCCCTGCTACGACTCCTCCCCCGTGATCGACGCCGACGGCTCCCTGCTGGGAGTCGCGCGCATGGTCCACATCACCGAGTACGAGCACTTCCACGAGCAGGGCTACTACGCCCCCGGCGACCGCGGCGTGCCGGTGTTCGCGACGCGGGCCGGACGCATCGGTGTGGCCATCTGCTACGACCGCCATTATCCCGAGTACATGCGCGCTCTGGCCGTGGCCGGGGCCGAACTGGTGGTCACGCCCCAGGCCGGGGCGGTGGGCGAATGGCCCGAGGGATTGTACGAAGCCGAGATGCGCGTGGCGGCCTTCCAGAACGGCTACTACACCGCCCTTTGCAACCGGGTGGGTAAGGAGGCGCACCTGGAGTTCGCCGGGG
>JALUJS010000257.1 GCA_027056825.1 Candidatus Krumholzibacteriia bacterium
GGTTGGGCAGGACATCCTCGGCCAGCATGGAGTTGGAGATGTCCAGGGCGATGACCACGTCCGAGCCGCGCTGGGTGACCGTCACCTCGCTGGCGCCCCATTGGGGCCGGGCGGCGGCCAGCACCAGCCAGAACAGGCCCGATAGGAGCAGGAAGCGGCTCCATGCGCGGCGCCGGGGATGGTCGGCCTCCAGGTGCAAGGGAGCCATGTCGCCGAGCAGGGCACGCATTCCGGCACGCGCCCGTCGGTCGCGTCGGCGCAGGAAGAGCCACAGCACCGGCGCCAGGGGCGCCACGTACAACCAGAACGGTTGGGCGAATCTCATCCTCTCACCTCCGCTCCCTGTTCACGGCAGCCTCCGCAGCCACAACGATCCCAGCAGGATCTCTAGCATCACCAGCACGGCCGCCGGCGCGCAGAACCAGTCCACCAGTTCACGGTACCAGGTGCTGACCACCGTCTCGTAGCGGGCGGTCTCCAGCTTGTCGATGGTGGCGAAGATGTCCTTCAGCATGTCGGTGCTGGTGGCCTGGAACATCCGTCCCCCGGTGCGCTCGGCGATCCGCTGCAGCAGATCCAGGTCCAGGTGAGATTCCACCTGGCGGGTGCGACGGCCGAAGAAGGGATCGTCCACCGGAAAAGGCACCAGGCCCTGCTTGCCGATGGCTACCGTGTAGACCCGCACGCCCAGGGTGTGGGCCAGGTCGGCGGCCGTCTCCGGTTCCAGCGTGGGCACGTTGTTGGCCCCGTCGGTCAGCAGCACCACCGTCCGGCTCGGGGAGTCGGAGTGCTTCAGGCGGCTGACGGCCGTGGCCAGGCCCAGGCCGATGGCGGTGCCGTCGTCGATCAGCCCCACCCGGACCTCGTCGAGGAAGCGGACCAGCACCGGGTGGTCCAGGGTCAGCGGACACTGGGTGAAGGCCTTGGCCGCGAACAGGACCAGGCCAATGCGGTCGTGGGGCCGGCCCTCGATGAAATCCCGGATGACCTCCTTGGCCGATTCGAGCCGGTCCTTGGGCTGGAAATCCAGGGAACGCATGCTGCCGCTGATGTCCAGGGCCAGCACGATGTCGATCCCGCGTCCCTTGACGGTCTCGCTGTGATGGGCGCGGCGCGGCCCGGCCAGGCCCACGACCACCAGGAGCATGGCCGCCCCCGAGAGCAGAGGCAGCATCCGGCGCGCCCGGACCCGCAGGGAGACCGGAGCGTCAGACACCAGGTCCAGGCAGGCATGGCGCAGGACAGGCTCGGTGGACCGGACCCGCAGGCGCCACCAGACCAGGGCGCCCACCGGGATAGCCAGCAACAGCAACCAGGGCCGGGAGAATTCCATCATGACGCCTCCCCCTCCCCCGTGTCCGGCAGGTCAACCGCAGCGCCCAGTTCCCCGGTCATCCTGCGCCAGGCGGCCTCGGCGCGCAGGGAAAGCTTCGGGTCCACCGCGCGGTGGCGCGGCAGGATCCGCACCCTGTTCATCACCGCCAGCAGACGCCCCGCCGCGCGGCGCGCCGCCGCGGCCGACGGCGGGACGGGATGGTAGCGGGCGCTGTCGGCGGCGGTGATCACCGCAGCCAGTTCCCGCACCGGTCCGGGGTCATGCCCCCTGGCCACACACACCGCCTGCAGCTCCGGTCCGGTCATGCCGCAGGCCTCCACCAGGTAACGCCCGGCGGCGTACCTCCGGGCCAGCGCCGCCAGCCGGTCCAGGAATTCCCGCGTCCTGCCCCGCTCGGGCAGCCCCTCATCCCACAACTCCTGCAGGTCGCAGATCACCTCCAACCACGGGTAACCGGGCGGCTCGGTATCCGGAGGAACGCGACGCGGGCGGCGCAGGGCGCGCAGGCGCCAGACCAGAACCCCCAGCAGGAAGAGACCGCCCAGGGCCCAGGCCAGCCAACCGGCGGGCCGCCAGCCCAGCGGCCGGGGATCACGCACAGGAACCAGGGAGTCGGCAGCGGCCAGGCGCGGGGTGACCGTGATCACGGGCGAGGCCCAGCCGGGGACACGCACCATGAAGGGATCCAGGCCCCAGACGCGCAGGGCGCGCACCAGGCGCCGGGAACCGGACGGAACCTCCGGCCACAGGGCGCCCGCGGGCGGGGGATCCCCCGGTTCCTGGATCAGGATGCCATGCTGATCCGTCCCGGCGACGCCCAGCCAGTCCTGGTCAGGAACCAGCAGGGAATCCGGCCAGGAGGCCATGGTGTCCGGAACATCGACGGCCACCTGCAGGACATCTCCCAGCCGCAGGCTGTCCGGGGCCACCAGCAGGGTGCGCGGCCCGGGCGCGCCCTCGGGCCAGTACAGGTCCGCGGCCGCGGTATCGACAGCCTCCGGCGCCATGGGCGGCAGCATGCCCGCGCCCGGGGCCGCCGTGAAGCCCGCCTGGGCCACGGTGGCGATCGCCAGGACAGGCAGGAACAGGAACTGCAGCGCCGCACGCATCACCGCGCGCTCCTGCCCAGCCTGCGCCCTTCGCGGCGCAGGAAGAACGACCGCAGGGGCGGGACGTAGGACGCGGTGGCGTCGATGTCCACCAGGTCCACCCCGCGGGAGGAGAACAGGTGTTCCAGGGCCTCGTCCCGGACGCGGACCCTTCCCTGCAAGGCCGCGGTCAGGCGCGGGTCGGAAGTATCAACCAGCTGTTCCCGGCCCGTCTCGGCATCCCGCCAGGCCACCAGTCCCAGGGGCGGGAGCGCAGTTTCCCGCGGGTCGCGTACGCGCACGGCCACCAGGTCGTGTCGCCGGGCGGCCACGCCGAGGTTGACGTCGAAATCGCCGGCCCAGAAATCGGAGACCAGGAAGACCGTGGCCCGCCGCTTGAAGACCGACCCGAGCAGCCGCAGGGGAGCGTTGAGGTCGGTGCCGGTCCCGGAGGGTCGGAAGGTGAGCAGTTCGCGGATCAGGCGCAGCACATGGCTTTTGCCCTTGGCCGCGGGGATGAATTTCTCCACCCGGTCGCTGAACAGGATCAGCCCGACCTTGTCCTTGTTGGCGATGGCGGCAAAGGCCAGCACCCCGCACAGCTCGGCCGCGACCTCCACCTTCAGCGCCCCACCGGAGCCGAACCAGCCGCTGCGGCTCATGTCCACGGCCAGGACCATGGTCAGCTCGCGCTCCTCCTCGTAGAGCTTGACGAAGGGTTCGCCGGTGCGTGCGGTGACGTTCCAGTCGATGGTGCGAATATCGTCGCCGGGGACGTACTCGCGCACCTCGCGGAACTCCATGCCCGTGCCCTTGAACACGGACTGGTACTCCCCGGAGAAGACCTCCTCCACCAGGCGTCGGGTCCGGATCTCGATACGCCGGACCGCCGCCAGGATCTCGGCGGGAATACCCTCGCGTCGCGGCCTGGAGCCCGGTCGGATCACGGCACCGGCACCCCCGCCAGCAGGGCGGCGACCACCGCGTCGCTGTCCATCTCCTGGGCCTCGGCCTCGTAGGTCACCAGCACGCGGTGGCGCAGGGTGTCCGGCGCCACGGCCTTGACATCCTCGGGCGTGACGAAGGCGCGCCCGCGCAGCAGGGCGTGGGCCCGCGCGAGCTGCGTCAGGGCCAGGGTCGCCCGCGGCGAGGCG
>JALUJS010000258.1 GCA_027056825.1 Candidatus Krumholzibacteriia bacterium
TTGTCCTTCAGCGCCTCGTTGGCCGCGGGCATGGTGATGTTCCTGCTCGGCCGCGGCGTCATGCACGACCGGGTGCAGGACTTCATCGAATCCCGGCCGACCCTGCGCCGGCTCGATGTCCTGGCCCGCCGCCAGTCCCTGCGCTTCATCATCCTGACCCGCCTGGCGCCCTTCAACTACGGTCTGGCCAGCTATGTCCTGGCGGCCGGGCGGCCGCCGGCCGCACACTACCTGGCGGGACTGGCCGGGATCCTGCCCAGCACCGTGGTCTGGGTCTGGCTGGGTTCCCTCGCCGGGCGGTCTTCCGGCGCCGACGACGGCGAGCGGGGGATCACCTGGATCCTCGCCGGGGTCGCTCTGTTCTTTCTGGTCTTGCTGTCCTGGCAGATCGGGCGCCTCGTGCGCAGGGCGCTGGCTGGTGACGGTGAAGCTTCGGCCGCGGACGGTGGCGGGGATCCGGACGGCTTCGCAACCGGGTTCTGGTCCGAGGGGGGGCAGGCCGAGGGCCGGGAAATCCGGTCGTCCCACTTCACCTGGGAATGGGATCTGCAGCGCGGCATCTTTCGCCTGCCGTCGCCGTTTCTGGCGACCCTGGGGTACGGGGCGGTGGTTTCGCCGGTGGCCGGGGACTGGGTGGAGAATAGGGTACATCCGGAGGACCGCGCCCAGTTGCAGGCCCTGGTGGTCCGGCACCTGCGCCGGCGCGATCCCGGTCTGGCGGCGGTGTTCCGGTTCCGTCGCGCCGATGGCGGCTATGTCTGGCTGCAGGCCCTGGCCATGGCCACCTGGGGCCGCCACCGGAAGGTCAACCGCTTCGTGGGGACCGTTTCTGACGTCACGGATTTCCGCCGCGGCATAGAGGAACGGGACCTGGTGTTCAACCTCTCCCCGGACCTTCTGTGCAGCGGGGATTTCGATGGTCGGCTGCAACAGACCAATCCGGCCTGGGTGCGGGTCCTCGGCTGGTCCCGGAGCGAACTGGAGGAGGCACCCCTGGAGACGTGGGCCCATCCCGACGACGCCTCTCTCGTGAAGGACATGCTGCGGCAGCTGGCATCAGGAGAAGGCGTGGAGGATCTGGAATGCCGCTGGAAGACGCGGGGCGGGCAGTGGCGGTGGCTGTCATGGAGCGCCCTGCCCTTTCCAGGCCAGGAGCGTTTCTTCGCCGTGGCGCGGGATATCTCCCGCCGCAAGGCCTACGAGGACCAGATCCTCGAATACCAGACGCGGTTGCGCAATCTCACCTCGCAGCTTTCGCGCCTTGAGGACCGGCAGCGCCAGGAACTGGCCACGGCGCTGCATGACGGGCTGGCGCAGATCCTGTTCGCGGCCCGCGCCCAGCTGACCCTGCTGGGGATGCCCGAAAAACTTCCCGATCCCGGCGCCGTGCTGCGGCAGGCCCAGGAACTGGTGGACCAGGCCATGCAGGAAACCCGCAGCCTCTCCTTCGAACTCTTCCCGCCGGCGCTGCGGGATCTGGGCCTGGGCGCCGCTTTCCAATGGCTGGCCGAACACTTTGCCCAGCACCGGGAACTGCTCGTGGAGGTGGACTGTCCCGACGAGGAGCCGCCCCTGGACGAGGATCTTCGCCGCCTGCTCTTCCAGGGGGTGCGCGAGCTGCTGACCAACGTGGTCAAGCACGCCCGCACCGACCGGGCCGCCATCCAGCTGACCTTTACCGCCCGACAGGTGAGGATCGTGGTCCGGGACGACGGGGGAGGCGGCTCCTGGGCCGACGAGTGGAATGCTTCCGGGGAGAACCCGGAAGGGGGCTTCGGCCTGTTCAGCATCCGTGAGCGGTTGCTGGCCCTGGACGGTTCGCTGGAGTTCGTGAGCGTCTCCGGCCGGGGCACCGTGGTGACCCTGCGTGTTCCCCTGCCGACCGGCCCCGGATACACGGGCGAAGACAGCTGATGGGCGAGTTCCTGTCCCTCTCCTGCGCCCTGGCCTGGGCGACGGCGGTGATCCTCTTCCGCCTGGCTGGCCTTGCGGTGCCGCCCCTGGCGTTGAACCTCTTCCGCGTTACCGTCAGCTGCGTGGCGTTCCTGCTGACGCTGGCTGTCACCGGCACGCCCCTGTGGGGGGGCGCGCCTGTGGGCGACTACCTGATCCTCGCTGCCAGCGGGGTGATCGCCATCGCCGTCAGCGACACCCTCTTCCACATGTCCCTCAACCGGGTGGGCGCGGGGCTGAACGCCGTGGTGGATTCCCTCTACTCGCCCTTCATGGTCCTGATGGCCTTCCTCTTGCTGGGCGAGCGTCTGGGCCCGACGGAAATCGCGGGGATGGCCCTGATCATCACGGCGGTGCTGCTGTCCACCCGCGTGCGCCCGCCGCAAGGGGTGACGCGGCGCACGCTGACCGCAGGCATCGCCATCGGCGCCGGCGCCATGGCCACCCTGGCCGTGGGCATCGTCATGGCCAAGCCGGTGCTGGAGAGGCACGACGTCCTGTGGTCCACGAGCGTCAGGCAACTGGGGGCCCTGGCGGCCCTGGTTCCGGCGTCCCTGCTGGCACCCGGACGTCGGCGGACCTGGGCGGTCTTCAAGCCGACGAAAGTCTGGCGCTATGCGTTGCCGGGCACTCTCCTGGGATCGTACATCGCCCTGCTGCTGTGGATCGGGGGCATGAAATACACCCGGGCCGGGACCGCGGCCATCCTCAACCAGACCAGCACCATCTATATCCTGGTGCTGGCCACGTTGGTCCTCAGGGAACCTTTTACCCGGCGCAAGGGGTTGGCCGCGCTGCTGGCGCTTACGGGCGTGCTGCTTGTCCTGGGCCGGTGACCGTGAGATCCTGCGGTTTTGCTGTAACATGGGGGACCAATCAACGTATGGTTCGCCACCGGGACGCCTCTGTCCCGTGGGGACCGGATCAGCCTGAAAGGACCGACTCCATGCGCGTTGCCGCTTTCTTGCGGGTGATGCTCCTGCTCCTGATACCGTGCGTCCTGCACCCGGAGGCAGGGATGGGTTCCCCCGACCCCGGCCCCGCAGATGTCATCGTGGCCAGGCCCGGGGCCGACGGCGTCCTGGACCTGGACCAGGCGGCCGCCGAGGCCCTGCGCGCCAACCCCCTGCTGCAGGCCGAGCGGCTGCGTCGCCGTGAACTGGAAGGGAAGATGGACCAGGCCTTGTCCACCGGTCTGCCCACCCTGGACATCACCGGGGACTGGAGCCGGGGGCGGGATCCGAGCTTCGCCCTGGATTCCACCTTCAGCGGATCGGGGGACACCTTCGCGCCCATTCCAGGCGCCGACTCCTGGTTCAACGATTTCCTGGCCGGCTTCGGATCCTTCATTCCGGCTCCCCAGGACATTCCCGCCCAGACTTTCTGGCGCACGAGCCTGAACCTCAACTGGACCGTCAACCCGAGCAAGGTGCTGGGTGCGGTGGGCGCCGCGCGGCTGGGCATAGAACGCCAGGACGCGGCCCTGCAGGACGTGGTCAATCGCACCGCGGAAAACACCGTGACCGCCTATTACGCCATCGTGCAGGCGTCCGAACGCCGCGACGCCCTGGCGGCGATGATCGAGGACCAACGGGAACTGCTGGCGACGGTGCGCCTG
>JALUJS010000259.1 GCA_027056825.1 Candidatus Krumholzibacteriia bacterium
CGCCACCATCATCGACAGCACCGGAGGGTCGTGCCACTAAGCGGCCCGGGACGCCACCGACGACGCCCCGCCGCTCGCTCCCGCCGCCCGCCCACCCCACAACACGCCCAGCAGGACCGCCCCGGCGAGTTCCGCGACACCCTGCCGGCGCCGCAACCGGTTCAGCAGCAGCCTGCGACGCAGCCACGCGATGGCCAGGACCTGTTCCAAGGCGTCCCTCCCCGGTCAACCCGGACTGTTCATGAAGTGGTTGCTGATGATCCAGGTGTAGGTGTGCAGGAAGGCCAGGGCCACCAGGGCGGCGAAGATCCGCCGGCGGTAGCGCAGACCGTCGATGCGCAGGAAGTTGTACCAGCACAGGATGCTCAGGGGGATGGCCACCGGGGCGTACAGGTTCCAGTCCAGGTAGGCTCCCATGTCCGCCCGCCAGGTGAACATGAATACCAGCATGAAGCCCGCGGCCAGCCCCAGGAACATGTTGCCCGGTTCCCTGCGGATGCGGCGGTAGATCAGCAGCGGCAGCAGCATCAGGGCCCCGGGGAACAGCAGCAGCAGCAGGTCGATCATCTCGGCCTCGTAACCGGGCGACGGCCGGGCGAAATTCCAGAACAGATGGCCACCGTGCCCCAGGGCGTGGCTGTTGTAGTAGAAGTCCCGCAGGGGAAGACCGTGGTGGGCGAAGAACACCAGGGTGCCGCCGAAGATCACCGGCACCGCAAGCCCCGCCAGCGAGGCCATCACCCTGCGGCCGCGCCGCCAGTCAAGCAGGATCAGGTAGGCGAGCGACGGCAGGAGCCAGCCGGCCAGCAGGTGGAAGGTCATCGCCACGGCCAGGATCAGTCCCGGCCCGAAGCTGGAGATCCTGCCCGTGGTCGCCAGCCAGCCGGTGAACAGGTAGGCCAGGATCAGGGCGCTGGTCAGGGAGTAGTTTTCAACATCGCCGAAGAACAGCTGCATCATCCCGCCGGAGATCACCGCCAGCACCAGCAGGCGCGCCCGGGGGCCGCTGAGCCGCCGCGCCATGGCCACGAGCAGGACCACGAACCCCGCCCCCGCCACCGACGACATGAACTGGTAGGACAGGGGCACCGACCAGCCGAACAGCCGGTGCGTCAGCAGCCAGAAGCGGGAATGCAGGTACAGTTCCCACATCTCGTCGTGGGTGACGTGGGCGCCGCGCAGGGGCACGTCGCGCAGGAACTTGGGGGTGAAGGCCAACCCGTCGGGATTGATGAAGCGGTTGCGCAGCAGGAAGAAGATCCCGAAGCTGCCCAGACCCAGCAGCAGATAGCCCAACCACGGGCGCCGGGCCCTGTCTTCCGCAACGGTCAGCAAGCGGTCGAAGGTCTGCGGATGCCGGCCCGTCTCCAGAACCAGCAGCCCGACCAGCAGGGCCGCCAGGACCGACAGCGCCGGCCCCAGGTGCCAGAACTGGCTGACGCCGAACCAGTGGTGATGCCGCACGAATGGGAAAACCAGGTACGAGGCCCCCAGCAGGATCGTGATCCCGATGTAGAAGGTGTGTTCCTGCGGCCGCCTCAAGTGCATGTCACGCCAACCACGACAGGGTAGGCGGTGGCGCCTCCCCGTCCGCGTCCACCAGTTCGAGAAAGATGTCCTCCAGGGTGCGGCCGGCGCCCAGTTCGGCCCGCGGCCCCTGGGCCACGAGCCTTCCCCTGTGGATGACCCCCACGTGGGTGCAGAGGCGTTCGACGATCTCCAGGATATGGGAGGTCAGGAAGATGGTCACGCCCCGGGCGGTCAGATCCTCCAGCAGGCCGCGAATGTGCCGCGACGCCACCGCGTCGATGCCCTCGAAGGGTTCGTCCAGGAACAGCACCTGTGGCCCGTGGATCAGCGCCGCGGCCAGGGCCAGTTTCTTGCGCATGCCGTGGCTGAAATCCGCCACCAGCTTGTCCTGCCCGGCCAGGTCCATCATCTCCAGCAGTTCCCGCGACCGGGAGGCGATGACATCGCGGTCCAGGCCGTGCATGCGGCCCACGAACGCCAGGTGCTCGGCGGCCTTCAGCCCCTCGAACAGGGGCAGGTCCTCGGGCACCACGCCGATCAACCGCTTGATGCGGAGGGCCTCCTTTTCCACGTCATGGCCCAGGATGAACGCCCGGCCCGCGGTGATGCGCAGCAGGCCCGTGAGCATCCTGATGGTGGTCGACTTGCCCGCGCCGTTGGGTCCCAGGAACCCGAAAAAACAACCCGCTGGCACCTGCAGATCGATGCCGTCCACGGCCGGGACGCCGTCGAAGGTTCGCACCAGCCCGCTGGTGGCGATGGCCGGAGAACCTGGAGGGATGTCCGAAACCTGGGTCATGCGGGGATTACCTCGTGTCTGCCTGGGTCGATGCTCCCCATTCTACCACGCGACGGCGGCTGCGTACCCCCGAACCGGGAAAAAATCCCCGGCGACCGGTACGGTCCCGGGGAAACGAAACGGGGGCGGTCAACCCGCCCCCGTCATCCGTTGACCCGCATAGGCTCCTACTTCACGAGCATGAGCTTGCCCACCTGCTGCTGCCGTCCGGCAGCCACGCGATACAGATACATGCCCGCGGCCACCGGGCGGCCGCCCTCGTCGTCGCCGCGCCAGACCAGCGTGTGGCGTCCGGCGGGCAAGGTCCCGGACACCAGGGTGCGGACCAGCCGACCGTCCACGGTGTAGATGCCCACCCGGGTCGGCCCGGTCTCCGGCAGGCTGAAGGCCAGGGTCGTGGTGGGGTTGAAGGGGTTGGGATAGGCGTCCTCGAGGACCAGGACCGACGGCACCGCGCCGCGGTCGGGCGTGTCGCTGGGCAGATCCCCGCAGGCCTCGGTGGTGTACCAGGGCGTGAAGTCGACGTAGTCGGAAACGGCGTCCCCGGTACCCGGACCGAACCCCGACGGGCCACTGGCGTCGCCCCACCAGCAGTTGCGCGCCAGGTAGGTCCCGTGGTCGCCTCCCGGGGCGTCGACGGTGACGCCGAAGTCCGTGTTGCCCGTAAAGCAGCTGCGGATCACGTTGAAGTAGCCCCCGTTGCGGGCCTCGATGCCCTTGGCGTTGTCCTGGAAGGTACAGAACTTCGCCGTGGGCTCGGCCCCCGCGCCGGTGGCCAGCAGGCCAGCCCCGCCGCTGTCGCGGATCAGGCAGGAATCCAGGTAGGGCCGCGAGCCGTTGGCCTCGATGGCAGGCGTACCGGCGTACCGGATTTCGCAATTGGTGATCCGACTGGAGTCCGCCCGCGCCATGGCGTTGAAGTCCAGGCGCTGCCAGTTGCCGCTCGAAGGCGCGACGGTCGAACCGTTGGTGTCCCCGCCCTCGTCATCGTAAACGGAGGTGAAGATGACCCCGTCGGCCATCAGACCGCCCGGCTCGGTGGCCGAGGCGATCTCGAAGCGGGAGAAGTAGCTCTTGATGATGGTGCCCGCAGGAATGGTCAGCACCGGCCCGCTCGGTCCCTTGACCGTGATCGTGGCGCCGGACAGGTAGTAGGCGAACCCGTGCGGCAGGGTCGGCAGGGTCCAGGACGCATCCACGGTGGACGAAAGGACCTGGATCCCGTTCCACCGACCGT
>JALUJS010000260.1:0-1298 GCA_027056825.1 Candidatus Krumholzibacteriia bacterium
GCTGTTGATGTGGGGCAGGATATCGTCCTCCACCCCGGTGAGGATGACCACCGGAAACTCGAGGCCCTTGGCCGTGTGGATGGTCATCAGCCGCACCAGGCCCTGGCCGTCGGTGATGGTGTCGGGATCCGATACCAGGGCCACCTGCTCGAGGTACTGGGCCACGGTGCCGCCGCCGGTGGCCTCGTCGAAGGCCGCCGCCGCATTGATCAGCTCGGCCACATTCTCCCCCCGCGAGGCCGCGGTGGTGGGGTCGTCCTGCTCCAGCCAGGCGTCGAACTTCGTCTCCTCCACGATGGCCGCCAGCAGGTCGGGCACGGACATGCCCTCGGACGCGCGGCTGCGCCAGCGGGTGACCATGTCGAAGAAGGCCCGCACCTTGCGGCGGGCCGCCGGCGCGAGTTCCTGTTCCAGCAAACCGTCCTCGGCGGCCGCGGCCCCCGGGGTCAGGTCGAAGCGGGCGGCCAGGTCCAGCAGGCGGCCCACGGTGGTGCCGCCGATCCCCCGCCGCGGGGTGTTGATGACCCGCTGCATGGCCACCGTGTCGGCCGGGTTGGCCACCAGCTTCAGGTAGGCCAGCATGTCCCGGACTTCCTTGCGCTCGTAGAACTGCAGGCTGCCGACCACCTGGTAGGGAATCCGCGCCCGGCGCAGGGCGTCCTCCAGGGCGCGGCTCTGGGCGTTGGTGCGGTACAGCACGGTGATATCCCCGCGCGTCAGGCCGCCGGCGATCTCGGTCCTGACGATGTCCACCACGCGGGAGGCCTCGTCCTGCTCGTCCAGGAACTCCTCCTCCTGGATGAGGTCACCGTCCGGCCCGTTGGTCCACAGGTTCTTGCCCTTGCGTTTCCTGTTGTTGGCGATGACCCGGTTGGCCGCCTGCAGGATGTTGCCGCAGCTGCGGTAGTTCTGCTCGAGCCGGAACAGGGACGCGCCGGGAAAGAACTGCTCGAAATCGACCATGTTCTCGATGCGCGCGCCGCGCCACGAGTAGATGGACTGGTCGTCGTCCCCCACGGCGAACAGGTTGCCGTGCCAGCTCGACAACAGCTTGACCAGCACCAGCTGCAGGGGATTGGTGTCCTGGAACTCGTCCACCAGCACATACCGGAAGCGCCGGGCGTAGGCGGCACAGATCTCTTCGTTCCGTTCCAGGAGATGGACGGTGCGCAGGATCAGGTCGTCGAAATCCAGGGCGTTGTTGCGCCGCAGGGCCTCCTGGTACGCGGCGTACAGCTCGGCGTACTTCTTCTCCACGAAGCTGGAAGCAGCCTGCATGACGGCCTCCGGATCCAGGT
>JALUJS010000260.1:1308-10922 GCA_027056825.1 Candidatus Krumholzibacteriia bacterium
TCGTCGTTCTTGTATCGGCTGATCACCGCGCGCGTGGCCGACGGGTTGAACTGCTTGAGGTCCAGACCGACGCCGGTGGTGACCTCCTTGAGCAGGCGTTTGCTGTCGTCGGTGTCGAAAATGGAGAACCCGGGCTGGACCCCCGCGGCCAGCCCGTCGCTGCGCAGGATCTTCAGGCCGGTGGCGTGGAAGGTGCCGATCCAGAAAGGCGCGCGTTCGGGCCCCACGGTCGCGGCGATCCGCTCCTTCATCTCCCTGGCGGCGCGGTTGGTGAAGGTGAAGGCCAGGATCTCGCCCGGCAGGGCCTTCTGCTCGGCCAACAGCCAGGCCACGCGCGTGGTCAACACCCGGGTCTTGCCGCTGCCGGCCCCCGCCACCACGAGCACCGGCCCGTCCGGAGCCATGACCGCCTCGCGCTGGGCGTCGTTCAGTGTGTTCAACTGGTCTTCCAAGTCCCCTCCCTGGGTGTCGGGCCGCGCCTGCCACGGGGCGGCAGGATGCCACGCCGGGCCGCGCGGGTCAATGGGCCGGGTCAATACTCGAAGCGGTACTTGAGGTCGAGGTTGTAGGTAGGCTCGCCCTGGTTCTCGTCGATGCGCCGCCGGATCTCCGACTGCAGCAGAAGATGGTTGTTGATCTGGTATTCCACCAGGACGTCGCGGTCGTTCTGCCGCACCCCCTGGGCGTACTTCAGGTACAGGTCCGAGCCGATGTACTTGCCCACCCCGATCAACGGATCCAGGCCCGTGCCGCCGGTCTCGCGTTCGCGCTGGATCTGGTCGATCTCGAAGGTGTCGAAGATGTTCAGCTCGCGGGCGATCTCCCGTTCCAGGAGGTTGAACCCCGCGGCGATGGAACTGTTGGCCAGTCGGCCCCGGTCGCCCTCGGGCGTGGCCTCGGGCTGCAGGCCCAGCAGCATGCGCTGGATGGCCTCGCGCGAATAGCCCCGCTCGGAGCTGAAGGTGATCTCCGGCTTGAACAGCGAACCGGTGATCTGCACCCCGATGTGTTCGATGATGCTGTTGCTGGAGTACTTGCTCCGCAGGCGGTACTTGGCCTGGGCCTGGATGTCCACCCGGGGATCGAACCCAAGCTCCCGGCTGAAGTCCAGGCGCCCGCGCAGGACCTCGAAGCTGTTGTTGAAGACGATCAGGCGTCCCTTGTTGATGTCCAGGGTGCCCCGCAGGTTCAGCCCGTTCTCGTCGCGGATCAGGTCCAGGTCGCCGCCCAGGTCCAGTTCCATGTCCCGGTTGACGATGTGGCCCACCCGCGGTTCGGCGTGCAGGCGCAGGTTGGCCATCCAGTCCGGAGCCACCGTGGCCTCCAGGGGGTCGGCCACACCCGGCTTCTCGCTGAAATCGCCGCTGTACAGGGCCTTGTCCACCTTCAGATCACCCTCGAAGCGGGGCACCAGCAGACTGTCCGGCCCCACCTTGACGCCCACCATGCGCCCGTTCCGGCCGCTGACCACGGCCGCCAGATCGGGAATCGAGGCCACCAGGAAACGCTCCAGGTCCAGGCGGATGTCGAAGGTCCGCAGCAGCAGGCCGTCGAAGGTCACGGTGCCTTCGCCCCGGAAGCGGCCCTTCAGCCCCTCGCGGCCGTCGATGTTCCGGACGTAGAGCTTGTCCCCGGACAGGTGGCCGTCGCAGGAGCACTCGTGGTAGACCTCCTCCAGGTCCCGCAGCACGAAGCCCGCGTCCCGGATGGCGAACGTCCCCTCGTACAGGGGGTGTTCCAGGGGGCCGGCGACGATGATCTCGCCCTCGCCCCGGCCGCTGCAGGTCGCGAACGCGTTGGTGGCCCGGGCCAGCGGCTCCAGGTCGCTGTCCTGGGGGAAGTTCAGGCGCATGAAGAAAGGACCGTCCGGGGGCGAGACCGGCTCGCTCAGGAAATCAAGTTCCAGGGGCACCTCGATGCGGCCGGTCATGACCAGTTGGTCCTGGTTGCCTTCCAGTTCGCCCAGCACCAGGGTCTGGCGGTCCACCCACACCGTTCCGGTGAGCCGGTCCAGGTGCAGCCAGTGGATGTTGAAGGGCTCGCTCTCCAGGCGGCCGCTGCAGACCGGGTCGTCCGTGCGGCCGCCCACGTGCATCCGTCCCCGGAAACGGCCGGACAGGCGATCCAGGGCCGGCAGGGCGAACTGTTCCATGAAGGCCCAGTCCCCGTCGGGAATCTCCAGGTCGAGATCCAGGTCGGCCCCCGGCCAGAACTCCTTCACCCCGGCGCCCGGATGCCCCACCGTACCCGAGAGCAGCAGCCGCCCGTACTGCGAGCGCAGGTCGAGATGCTCGATGTCGGCCACCCCGGCGCGGAACCCGCCGACCACGTGGGCCGAATCCACCGTGGCCAGGGCGAAGGGCGCCTGGACCAGGCGGGCGTCCACCTCCACCGCCGGCTGCGAGGGAGTACCGGCCACCATGACCTCGGCCGAGAGGTCGCCCGCCAGGGGTTCGCCGGTGTGGACGAAGGGGTTGAGCAGGGCCAGGTCGAAACGGTCCAAACGCAGGCTGCCGGTCAGCAGGGAGTCGCCCACCGCCCTCCCTGCGGCCGCCAGAGAACCGTGCTCCGAGACCAGGGATGCGGGTTCCAGGGTGAAGGAACGGGATCCTGTCATGAACCGGGCCGGCGCCGGCAACGACCATGTCGTGCCCTCCAGATCGATGCCGAGGCGGGACACCGTGAAGCGGCGGACCGAATCGATCACCGTCGTGGTGACCGCCGCGCGAATCATCGTATCCCCCAGGGCCGAGGCGAACGATTCCAGGGCCGCGTTCCCGTTGGAATCGGCCCAGCCGGCGCCCCGGAAGCGTCCCAGGGGCACGTCTCCCACGTTCAGCCCCCGACCGGTGAAACTCCCTGTGACCCCGGGCGCATCCAGGAGGTGCGTGATGGCCACCTGCGCACGGAGGTCGTCGGCCCGCAGGTTTCCCAGCCCCATATCGCTGCCGGCGATGCGGCCCCGGAAGGTCAGGGCGTCCACCGGGCCTGCGAGGGAACCCTCGGCCCCGCCGAGTCCCCGCAGGGCGGGCCACCCCAGGCTCTCCGGCAGGGTGCGCAGGTCGTTGGACGCCGCCTGGACGCTGCCGTGGAACACCTCCAGGGAATCGGTCACCCCGCTGAGGTCGATCTCGAGGTTCCGGTAGACCAGGGTGACCCCGTTGAAGACCACCGAGTCGGGAGTGGCTTCCACATCCAGCCGGCAGGAATCGAAGGGCAGGATGTCGATGAAGCCGTCGCGCATCGATCCGGTGACCCGGGTCCACATGGGGTTGTCCGAATGTTCGATGCGCAGGTCGCCGTGGCCGTCGGTGGCCGGCAGATCCTCGGCGCCGGGGATCAGGCCCGCGGACAGGTCGGCGTCCTCCACCTTCCCGGCCAGCGTGAAGGTCACCGCGTCGGAATCGCGCACGTCGAAATCCCCGCCGCCGGTGAAGGAAGCCCCGTTGACCAGGCCGCTCATGTCCCTGATGTGGACGCTGTCGGGCAGGATCAGGGCCCGGCCCTTCAGGTCCCGCATCCTGTAGCCCTCCAGTTCGCCGTTGAACACCCCGGCGTAGACCAGGGTGTCGCCGCTGGTGCGCAGCGTGGCGTCCACATCCCCGGTGGCCCGGAACCCGATGTTCTGGTCCAGGAGATCCTCGATCTCCCCCACGCTGACGCCCTGGGCGCGGACCTCGAGATCCAGGCTGTCGCTCCAGCTGCGCAGGCCGCGCACCTCCACCGGGTGACCGTTGAAAAGCCCCCACAGGCGGTCGGTCTGGATGCCCAGGCGGGTGATACGCACCCGGCCGCGCAAGTCGGCGAAATCGGAACCGTGGGTGGGCCAGGAAAGCCCCGCGCGGCGGATCAGCAGGGACACGCCGTCGCGGGTGTCCACGGCCCCGCTCCAGTCCAGGTCCGAGACCCGCTCCAGGAGACGCCCGTCCGGCCCGGTGACCGTCATGTTCGCGCCTTCGATGACCAGCTGGTCAAGGACCACCACCGGCAGAGCCGTCGCCCCGGGGCCGGGACCGGCGGTGGAATCGGCTCCCGCCACGGCGCGCACGAAGATGCGGGGATTGGCCACGGTGACCCGGCGCAGCCTGGTCACCGCGCCCAGGATGCCGCCGAGGGTGAAGTCGGCCTCCACCGTGTCGGCCGTGGCCAGGGTCAGGGCGCCGTCCTTCCCGGCCATGGTCAGGGAGACCCCGTAGAGGTCCACCCCCTCGAAGATGCGGATGCGCGCATCACGGACCTCCAGCCCGCCCTCGCTCATGTGCAGCAGGTTGCGGCTGACCAGCCCCGAGAAGTACGGCATGAACAGGGCGGGGTGGGTCCCCAGCCACCACAGCACGCCCAGGATGACCATCCAGGCCAGCAACAGGGACAGGTGCAGTGGACGCGGCCTGCGCATCAGAACGGATACCCCAGGGAAAAATGCCAGACGGTGGCGGGATCCCGGTAATCCCGCACCTCGCTCAGGTAGCGCGCCCGTTTGAGGGGGAAACCCACATCCACCCGCACGGGCCCGAAGGGGGTGTCCAGGCGCAGGCCCGTCCCCCAGCTGTAACGATAGTCCCAGACCTTGGTCGTACCCACCGCCGTGGGGTCGCCCGGGTCGGAGGTCAGGCGGAAGGCCCGCCAGCGCAGGTCCGACAGCCGGGCCCACACGTTGCCGCCGTCGAAGAACAGCACGCTCGAAAGCTTCCACCGGCTCAACAGCGGCAGGGGGAAACGCCACTCCACGTTGGTCAGCATCAGGTAGTTGCCGCCGCGGGCCGGGTTGTCCGGCAGCAGGTTGTCCTGGGTGTAGTTCAGGCGGTCCAGCTCGTCCTGGTTCGCCACCTGGGGGCCCAGGATGTTGTGGTCGTACCCGCGCACCGTGGTGGCTCCGCCGGCGAAGAAGCGGTCGTCGTACGGCACCCCGTCCGGCCCCTTGGCGCGCGATCCCCCGTAGGGGGTGGCCGCTCCCAGCAGCACCCGCGTGGCCAACACCCCGCCCAACGGGGTGGCCATGTAGTGATGCCACGCGGCGGTGCCCTTGATGAAGCTGAAATCCCCGCCCAGGGCGCCGCCGGCCACGCGCAGCGTCCCGGACGCGTACATACCCGTGGTGGGATGGAAGAGGTCGTCCCGGTGGTCGATGTACACGCCCCAGTTGACCGCCCGCACCTCGGTCTTGCCGCCCACCACCTCGTTGAACCGGTCCTTGAGATCCTGGGGCGCGTAGGGATGGACGTGCGGGTCGGTGATCTTCAGGTTCAGGTACAGGTTGTTGGTCACCCGGCGGCTGGCCTTCCAGGTCGAGCCCAGGCTGAAGCCGTGGCTCAGCATGTTCAAGCCCGACTCCCCGCGGGTGTTGCGGCGGGTGAAGACGTTGAAGTCAAGGCTGTAGCGGCTGTCCCGGACGCGGGGGTTCACGTAGTCGAAGTCCACCCGGTAGTTGATCTGGCCCTGGTCGAAATTCAGGGAGTTGCCCACCACGTCCTCGACGTTCCAGCTGCCGCGGGCCCGCACCTGGATGCGTCGGCCGGTGCCCCACAGGTTGTAGTGTCCCCACGCGGCCAGCAGGCGGATCCGCTCGCGGCTGCCCACGCCCACGCCCAGTTCGTAGAAGGCCGGCTTGCGGTCCAGGACCCGGACCTCCAGGTCGGCCACGCCCTGCAGGGTGTCCACGGCCACCGGGGTGATGGACACGTCCCGGAACAGGGAGGTGCCCAGCAGGTTGCGGCGCGTCTGTTCGATATGGTCCCAGAAAAGGGGATCGCCGGAAGCGAAGGTCAGCTCGCGCTCGATCAAATGGTCGGTGGTGATGCGGTTGCCCGCCAGGGTGACCCGGCCGATACGGTACTCCCGGCCGGGATCGATGGTGTAGACAAGATCCGCCATGTAGCCGCCATTGGCGCTATCGGGGGCGATGGTCCAGGCCGGGCTGACCCGGGCCCGCAGGAAGGCCCGGTTCCGGTACAGGTCGGTGATGGCGAAGATGTCCCCGCCGAGGGCGTTGAGGTCCGCCGGCGCGGGCATGCCTTCCCGGTAGCGGATGACGCCGCGCAGCTCCTGGACCGTCAGCGGTTCGTAACCCCGGAACTCCACCTTGCGGATGATGGTGCGCTCGCCCTCGGTGACCACGAAGTGCAGGACGTCGCCCTGGTCGGGGATGGTCGTGATGGTATCCAGTTCCACGGTGGCCTGGTGGAAGCCCTGGTTGCGGTAGAAGCTGGTGAGGATGCGCACCTGGGTGTCCAGGAGGTGCGGCCGGTAGCGGGCCACGTGCAGCGGACGCTTCCAGGAACTTTCCTGGATGCGCAGCAGGCTCTTGAGCTGGCCGCTGGTGAACGCGTGGTTGCCCGTGATCTCGATCCGGGCCAGGCGGTGGGCCTTCAGGCCGTACTCCAGTTCCTCGTCCGCCCGGGCCGGACCGCAGGCCAGGGCCAGGCCGGCCGCCAGGATCAGCACCGCGCCCCAGAACCTGGTGGCGCGACCGCGCTCGATCCTTCCCGTCCCACCTGTGGACACCTGCACCGTCCCTGTCACCGCCGCCGCTGCCGGCGCGTCAATGAAAACCCTGGCGAAATCCCGTCCGCCGGTGTATCACACGAGAACCGAAAACCCGCCACCGTGTTCCCGCGGCCCCGGCCGCACCGTCGATCCCGGAGACAGGCATGCAAGCCCAACGCAATCCCTTCCGCTGCCGCATTCTAGCCCACCGGAGCTGCTTCGCCAAGCAGGGTGCGCTCCCGGCCGGCCTGGCGGCGGTCCTGCTGACCGTGGTCCTCACCGGCTGCAGCCACGAGGAGCCTCCCCTGCACCTGGCGGACCTGGGGCCGGGGGAACTGCAGTACGTCACCCGGATCGTCACCCTGGAAAGGGCCAAGGCCGTGACCCTGGCCGACGCCAAACGCGGCGGAGCGCTGCTGGACTCCCTGGCGGTGGCGTGGGGGGACAGTTCACTCGAGAAGACCGCGGCGGGCGTGCCGCTGGAGCCCGGACGCGCCAGGCGCCTCAACGAACTCCTGGAGCGCATCCTGGCGGCCGAAAAGGACTCCCTGATCACCGCACCGCGCCCGGACCGCCTGCGGGCCCCCTTGCCGGACGTCTGATCGGCGCCCAGCGTGGGTCCCGCTGGCCCCGTTTCATCAATGCCCGGTGACCTTCCAGACGTCCAGCACGACCACGAAGGTCATGAACAGCAACAGGAAGATCAGGCCCATCTGCGTGGCGATGGCCTGGACGCGTTCGGGCACGGGTTTGCCTCCGCGCGCCACCTCCAGCAGCAGGAAGAGCACGTGTCCCCCGTCCAGCACGGGTATGGGCAGCAGGTTGAGCAGGAAGAGGTTGATGGAGAAGAAGGCCACGAAGTACATCAGGTGGCTGAAGCTCCAGCGCAACATCTCCCCCGCGGCCTGCCCGATGCGCAAGGGCCCGCCCACCGAATCGAGTCCCAGCTTGCGCCGCACGAAATCACCCAGGGTCTCCACCGTCATGCGGATGGTCGCCATGGTGCGTTGCCACCCCATGACCAGGGCCTTGCCCGGCCCCACGCGCCGGTGGCCGTAGAAGGGCTCCATGAATACCCGCCCCACCGAACGGCCCGGAGCGATCTCCTTCAACTGGGGGGTCACGACGCCTTGCATCACCCGCCCGTCCCGCTTCCAGACCAGGGGCACGACCTTGCCGGCGCGGTCGTTGATCAGGCGCGCGATCTGGCTGAAGGACGTCACCTCGTGGCCGTCCACGCTCAGGATCACATCCCCCTCGCGCAGGCCCAGGCGGTCCGCCGGGCCGCCCTTCTGGACCAGGCCGACGGTGGTGTTCCAGGCCTCCATGCCCAGGGTCCAGTAGCCCGCCGAATCGACGAAGGCCGGCTGCAGTTCCAGATCCACGGTGCGGCCGTCGCGCCGCACGCTCACCGGCACCGCCGGCGCCGAGCGGCCGTCGCGCAGGCGTGCGGGCAGCAGGAGATCCTGGATCTGGTCCCAGCTGTCCACTTCCTTGCCGTCGACCGCGATGATCTCGTCGCCAACACGCAGGCCCGCCGCCGCGGCAGGACCGCCGGGAACCACATCGCCCACGCGGGTAAAGGGGATGACCTGGAGGCCGTCGGCCATGATCAGCCCTGCGTACAGCACGAAGGCCAGGATCACGTTGAACAGGGGTCCGGCCACGAACACCAGCAGGCGCTGCCAGGCGGGCTTGGCGTGGAACTGGCGGTCCAGGGGGATGCCCTCGTCGCGGTCCGCGGCCTCGGCGTTGCCCTCCTCGGTGCCCAGGGGATACTTGCGTTCCTCCCAGGTGCCGGTGTCCTGGATCTCCTCCATCATGCCCTCGCCCGCCATCTTCACGTAGCCGCCGAAAGGAATGGCCGACAGGACGTACTCCGTCTCGCCCCACCGCTTGCGGATCATCTTCGGGCCGATGCCGATGGAGAACGTCTTGACGTAGACGCCGAAGAGTTTGCAGAAAAGGAAGTGTCCCAGTTCGTGCACGATGACCACCAGGCCGAGAGTGATCAGGAAGGCCACGACGGTCGTAAGGAGGGTACTGGACAAGACGACGCTCCGCGGTTCAGCCGGCCAGGCCGGCGACGATGGCTGAGGCCAGACGCCGGGCCTCGGCGTCGAGACCCAGCACGGTTTCCAGGTCGGGGGCTTCGGTCCGGGGCATGCGCGCCAGCGCCTCGGACACGACGGCCCCAATATCAGTGAATCCGATGCTTCCTGCCAGCAGGGCCGCAACGGCCACCTCGTTGGCCGCATTGAGCACGATGGGAGCCGAACCGCCCTCGCGTCCGGCCCGGCGGGCCAGATCCAGGCAGGGGAAACGCCGGGTGTCGGGCCGCTCGAAGCGCAGCGCACCCACCGCGGCCAGGTCCAGGCATTCTCCGGCCAGGGGCAGGTGCCGCAATCCGCTCATGGCGTACTGCAGGGGCAGCCGCATGTCCGGCGTGCCGAGCTGGGCCACCAGCGCCCCGTCCACGAACTCCACCAGCGAGTGCACCACCGAGCCCGGGTGCACCACCACGTCGATGGCGTCGTAAGGCACCCCGAACAGGTGGTGGGCCTCGATGACCTCCAGCCCCTTGTTCATCAGGGTGGCCGAATCCACGGTGATCTTGGGCCCCATGTCCCAGGTGGGATGGGCCAGGACGCGCTCCAGGGTCACATGTGCCAGTTCCCGGGCGGGGGTTTCCCGGAAGGGCCCGCCCGAGGCCGTCAGGACCAGCCGGGCCACCTCGGACGCCGGCCGCGCCCCCAGGCACTGGGCGATGGCCGCGTGTTCCGAATCCACCGGCAGGATCTCGGCCCCGCCCGCGGCAACCGCCGCAGCCACCAGATCGCCGCCCATGACCAGGGTTTCCTTGTTGGCCAGGGCCACGCGCATGCCCAGGCCCGCCGCCGCCAGGGTGGGTTCCAGCCCCACGGCCCCCACCAGCCCGTTGACCAGGCAATCGGCCCCGGCCTCCCGGACCAGCGTCACCAGGGAATTCCCCTCGGCATCCACCAGGCGGGCCAGCCCGGCCAGGCCATCTGCCGCCACACCGCGCGCCTCCGCATCGGTGACGGCCGCCAGGGGGACCAGGTCGGGCTGGATCGCCCTGAGTTCCACAAGCATGTCCCGCAGGACACCGG
>JALUJS010000261.1 GCA_027056825.1 Candidatus Krumholzibacteriia bacterium
CCTATCCGCCGGATCACGCCATCGTGCCGGCGCCGGCGGCGCCGACGGCGGAGGAGAAGACCGGAGCCGCCCCCGAATCCGTGGCCTTCGACAAGGCGGACGAGGCCGCCACCCTGGAATCCCTGCACGAAAGGCTGGAGAAGCTGGAAGAGCGGATCACCGCCGCGCAAAAGGCCGTCAAGGACGCCGCCGGGGAGCAGGCCCAGGCGGCGGCGCGGGTCGACCTGGAGACCCTCGAGCGGCGCCGCGGCGTTCTGGAACAGGCCATCGCCCGGCGGGAAGCGGAAAAGAGCGAGGGGAGCGACTGATCCCCGCTCAGGGATACTTCGTCACCAGCACAGGGACCTGCGGCGCCACGAGGCGGCGGAAGGACAGGGTCCGCGGCGGCCGGTCGCGCCACTGCAGGGCGTTGTCCAGCAGCACTCCGACGATCTCCCGCCGCTGGACGGCGTTCAGGCGCGGCGTCCAGGCGGCGGCTTCCTCCGGCGACGGTTTGCGCCCGAGCAGGTCGCCGTAGAGCCCCGCGAGGTACCCCTGCCAGGTCCCGCCGTGTCCCTGCCAGTATTCGTCACTGTCCAGCAGGGTGATGATCCGCTTCCAGCGCAGCAGGGTGTCCGTGTCCTTGCCCGCCGGATCAGGCGGTGGGCCCTGGATCTGCCGGGCGGTGTACTCGGCGCTGGTCAGGAACTGCCAGATCAGGGTGCGGCGGCGCGCCCGGTCCAGGGTTTTCTCCCACAGCGCCAGTTCCTGCGCGGTGATGGGGCGTCCCACCACGCCGGGATACAGGGTGCCCAGGAATTCCGCCGGCAGGGGCGGATTGGCGTCCCAGTCCGGGTTGCCGGGGGTGAACCAGAGCCGGCCGGCCGCCAGGTCCTCGCGTGCGAGTTGGCGGATGTATCCCGGCCCGGCGCGCATGTGGCCGGTCCAGGAGTCGGGCAGGCCCTGGCTGAACACGGCGCCGAGGATACCCATGCCGACAGCCAGTGAGACCAGGCCGCGGCCCCGCAGCCGGTCCCGGATCCAGAAGGCCATGGCCACGCCGGTGGCCGCGGCCAACAGGGGGTTGGGCCAGTGGACCAGGCCGAAGACCAGCCCGCAGGACAGGGCGATGGTGCGGTCGGAAGCGCCGCAACGGCGCAGGTCCCCGGCGGGCAGGACCAGGAAGACCAGCAGTTGGATCATGGCGAACAGGGGATAGGTGACCAGGGCGGGCGTCAGCGAGGCTGCGGACAGGCCCTGGCCACCCAGATGACCCGCGGCCAGGATCACCACCAGGAACAGGCCGTCGCGGATGAAGTCACGGGGCCGCGGCGCCGGTCCGAAGGCCGCGTGTCCATGGCGCCACCCCCACCAGGTGCCCGCGGCCAGGCCCACGGCCGCCAGCATCAGGACTTCCGCGCCCACGCCGGCCCACGGCTGCCGTCCGTCGGCCGGCCACACCAGCCAGATGAACGCCAGCAGCAGGGGCTGGATCAGCAGCAGGCGGGCCCAGGCCGCGCGCGTGCCTGAGGCCCCGGCCCAGGCCGCCCCGACCAGCAGCAGCACGGCGGCCGCCCCGCTCCAGGCCAGGGCCGCCGGGAACAGCACCGCCGGCAGCCAGGCTGCCGCCCCACCCAGGGGCCAGGCGTAGGCCGCCTCGGCCGGACCGAGGCGCAGGGCCTGGCCCAGGGCCACAGCCGCGACGCAGAGGGCCAGCCAGCCGGCCGCCAGAAGGGTTGCCTTGTGGTGCGGATTATGCATCAATGTCCAACCATCGGGGTGGAGGCGGATCACCGGATCCCGCCGGATAGTCCCAACCTGGGCTAATCTGGTGGGTTCTCGGGCGCGGCACAAGGGATTTGCCGTCGCCGGACGGGAGAATCGTGACACACAGAATCCGCCGCACGGTATTTCTGTCCGCCATGGCCGGGTTGTTGCTGGTCCTGTGGTTGGGTTTCCGCTGGGACATGCGCAGCCGGATCGTCGACTTGGAAGCCATGATGGTCAGCCACGCCGAGGTGGTCAGCGACATCATCGCCGAAGCCAACACGCACGGGCTGCAGACCTACCAGCAGTGGGAAAAGGAGTTCGCGGCCCGCCTGCTGGATGACGCCCGCTGGATCGCATGGATGTCCGAGACCTCCGGGCACGACGCTTCCCGGCTGTCCTTCCTCGCCGACCGGCTCAATCTGAACCGGATCACCATCCTGGACGGGGACCGCAAGGTCCTGGGCGCCTACCCGCCCGCAGGCGGCCAGCAGTGCCTGGACGAATTCCCCGACGATTTCCTGAGTCCCCTGTGCAGCGGCGCCCGGCGGCAGGCCGTGCTCGGCTTCCACCGCCGCACCCGGATCAAGTGCAACTGCTACGTGGTCGGGGTGGCGCGCTCCGGCGGCGGGGCGGTCGTGGTGGACGCCAAGGCCGATTCCCTGGTGTCCATCCGCCGGGAGATCGGGCCGGGCCACCTGCTGAAGAGCATCGGGGAAGGTCGTTCGGTCAACTACGTCGTCATCCAGGACGAGACCGGGATCCAGGCCTCGTCCCTGCCCCGGATCAGCCTGCCTGTTCCCGGGGACGACCCGTTCCTCAGGCCGCTGGCCGAGGGGGCCGAGTGGGTGTCGCGGGAGTTCGACCACGAAACCGGCAGGGTCTTCGAGGTGGCGCGCGTGGTGGCGCTCTATGGAGGCGACGCCGTGCTGCGGGTGGGGCTGGACGCCGCGCCCCTGGTGCGTATGCGCCGGGACATCCGCAACCGGACGATCATGCGGGCGGTGGTCCTGGGCTCGGGCGTGTTGCTGCTCGGCGCCCTGTTGCTGGCCTGGCAGCGCCAGGGCGTCCTGGACCGCGAGGTGTCCCGCATCGGACGGGAGCTGGCCGCCCGGCAGGAGGAGGCGCGGCGGCTCGGGCAGCTGGCGGCCATGGGCTCGCTGGCGTCGGGGGTCGCCCACCAGATCCGCAACCCCCTTAACAGCATCCATATGATCGCCCAGCGCCTGGGCCGGCGCCCGGATCTCGACCGGGAGATCGCGCGTGACGCCGCCCACATCCGCAACGAGAGTTCGCGCATCGAGGGCATCGTGCAGGACTTCCTGGAGTTCGCGCGCCCGCGGCCGCCGGTGCTGGAGCGCACCGACCTGGCGTCCCTGGTGCGGGACACGGTGGCCCTGCAGGCGGCGGCGTTCGCGCCCCGGGGCGCGGTGATCACCGCCTATGCGCCCGGCCTGGAGGCTGTGGTGGACCGCAGCTTCATCCAGGAGATCCTGGAGAACCTGATCCGCAACGCGGTGGAGGCCGGCGGTGAAGGAACCAAGGTTCTCGTCTCTCTCATCAAACGGTCCGGCTGGGCGGAGATCGTGGTGGAAGACAACGGGCCGGGCGTGGATCCGGAGGCGCGGGGGCGGATCTTCGACCTGTATTTCACGACGCGGGCGGAAGGCACGGGCCTGGGTCTGAGCCTGGCCGCGCGCATGGTGGCCGACATGGGCGGCAGACTGGAACTGGCCGACGGGCCGGGCCTCGACGGCAGGGGAGCGCGCTTCGTGGTGCGCCTGCCGCTGCACCGCGACGGCGGCGAT
>JALUJS010000262.1 GCA_027056825.1 Candidatus Krumholzibacteriia bacterium
GTCCAGCAGATCGAACAGGAAGCGCTTGCCCAGGTGGTCGGGACAGGCCGGGTAGCCGGGCGCCGGGCGGATGCCCTGGTAGCGCTCGGCGATCAGGTCCGCGCCCTCGAGATCCTCGTCCGGGGCGTAGCCCCAGATCCCGCGCCGCACGTCCCGGTGCAGCTTCTCGGCCAGGGCCTCGGCCAGGCGGTCAGCCAGCGCCTGGACCAGGATGGCGCGGTAGTCGTCCCCCTCCCGGCGGAAACCCTCGGCCGCCTCGGCGGCGCCCAGTCCGGCGGTGACCACGAAGGCTCCGGCCCAATCCGCAGGGCCGCCGACGGGGGCCAGGAAATCCGTCAGGCACAGGTTGGGCGCCCCGCGACCGCTGCGCCGCTGCTGGCGCAGGAAGGGGATCCTGGCCCGCACGGCGCTGCGCCCTTCGTCGCGGTACACCACCATGTCGTCCCCGTCGGCCGCGGCGGGAAACACCTCCACCACCGCCGCCGCCCGCAGGGCCTCCCTTGCGTCCAGATCCTCCAGCAGGGCGCGCGCGTCGTCCAGCAGCCGCCGGGCCTCGCCGCCGCAGTCCGGATCCTCCAGGATCGCGGGCCAGGCGCCCTTGAGCCGCC
Source organism: Candidatus Krumholzibacteriia bacterium (assembly GCA_027056825.1). Classification (GTDB taxonomy): domain Bacteria; phylum Krumholzibacteriota; class Krumholzibacteriia; order LZORAL124-64-63; family LZORAL124-64-63; genus JAHJTW01. The sequence goes on from JALUJS010000262.1 coordinate 609, forward strand.
AGGCGTGGAAAAAGGGCGTCCAGTCGATGAAAGGGACAAGATCCCCGAGGGGGATGTCCTTCAGCTCCAGGCGGCCGGGACGGGCCGGCGCCGGGGGCGTCCACGGCTGCGTCGGGCGCCACCTGCGCCGGCGGGCCTCCGCCAGATCCAGCAGCGGCGCCGCGCGCCGCCGGCCCTCGCGTTCCTCGCGCAGGGCCCGGTACTGGGCGTCCAGTTCGGCCAGCAGATGTTCCCGCCCGCCGGGGCGGGACAATTCCCCCACCACCGGCGGCACCTGGGAGGCGTCCTTGACGTGGACCACGCCGGCGCCGCAGGCCGGGGCGATCTTCACCGCTGTGTGCAGGCGGCTGGTGGTGGCCCCGCCGATCAGCAGCGGGATGTCCAGCCCTTCCTTCCGCATCCGCTCGGCCACGTGGACCATCTCCTGCAGCGAGGGGGTGATCAGCCCGCTGAGGCCGACGAAGTCCACCGCGTGCTTCCGCGCCTCGGTGATGATCTTCTCCGCGGGCACCATCACGCCCAGGTCGATGACCTCGTAGTTGTTGCAGCCCAGCACGACCCCCACGATGTTCTTGCCGATGTCGTGGACGTCCCCCTTGACCGTGGCCAGCAGGATGCGTCCGGCCGGCGCCGCGCCGCCGCCCCCGGACTGCTTCAGGTAGGGGTCCAGGACCTCCACGGCCTTCTTCATGACGCGGGCCGAACGAATGACCTGGGGCAGGAACATCTTCCCGCTGCCGAACAGTTCACCCACCCGGTTCATGCCCGCCATCAGCGGCCCCTCGATGACCGCGAGGGCCTCGCCCAGGTCCGTCAGGGCCTCCAAGACGTCCTGCTCCACGAAGCCCGCCTCCCCGTGCACCAGGGCGTGGGCAAGCCGGTCGGCCACCGGCCCCTGCCGCCAGGAAAGGTCCTCGGCCCGCGGGCCGGCCGTGCCGGTCACCTCCTGGGCCAGGGCCGTCAGGCGCTCGGTGGGCGTCGGACCGCCGGGCTCGCGCGGTCCGCGGTTCAGGATCACGTCCTCCACGGCCTCGCGCAGGCGCGGCGGGATGTCCTCGTACACCTCGAGCTGCCCGGCGTTGACGATGCCCATGTCCAGGCCCGCGGCCACGGCGTGGTAGAGGAACACCGCGTGCATGGCCGACCGCACCACGTCGTTGCCACGGAAGCTGAACGAGAGGTTGCTGATCCCGCCGCTGACCAGGGCCCTGGGCATCTCCTGCTTGATGGCCCGGCAGGCGGCGATGAAATCCGCGGCGTAGGAGTCGTGCTCGGGAATGCCCGTGGCCACGGCGAAGACGTTGGGGTCGAAGATGATGTCCTGCGGCGGGAACCCCTCCTGCTCGGTGAGGATCCGCCAGGCGCGGCGGCAGATCTCCAGCCGGCGCTCCAGGGTGTCGGCCTGGCCCTGCTCGTCGAAGGCCATCACCACCCCGGCGCCGCCCTACCGCCCGGTCAGCCGCGCGCGCCCACGTAACTCCTCCTCCCCGCCCTTGACGCCCAGCCTCCTCACCACGCCCTTGCCCTGCAGGCACCGCAATCCGGCCTCCAGCACCTCCCACGAGCTGGAGTCGACCATCACCGGGACGCGGCTGATCTCCGGGTCGGCGGCCAGGACGTTCAGGAAATCCCGCATGCAGGCGGCCTGGTCCAGCATGGCGTCGTCCATGTTCACGTCGATGATCTGGGCGCCGCCGCGCACCTGGCGCCGGGCGACATCCAGCGCGTCCTCCAGGCGACCCTCGCGGATCAGGCGGGCGAAGCGGCGGCTGCCGGCCACGTTGGTCCGCTCGCCGATGTTCACGAACAGGGAGTCCGGCGTGATGTGCAGGGGCTCGAGTCCGGCCAGGAAGGTGCCCGCGCGCGGGGCGGGAATCCGGCGCGGCGGCGCGTCCGCCACCGCCCGGGCAATGGCGGCGATGTGGTCGGGGGTGGAGCCGCAGCAACCGCCTACGATGTTGAGCAGGCCGTCGCGACAGAACTCCGCCATGATCCCGGCCATCTCGTCCGGACCCAGGTCGTAACCGCCCAGTTCGTTGGGCAGCCCGGCGTTGGGATGGGCGGAGACCAGGGTGTCCGCGGCCGCGGCCACTTCCTCCACGAACGGCCGCATGGCCCGCGGGCCCAGGGCGCAGTTCAGCCCGAAGACCGCCGGTTCGGCGTGGGCCAGGGAGATCCAGAAGGCCTCCGGGGTCTGCCCGGTCAGGGTGCGTCCGCTGGCGTCGGTGATGGTGCCGGAAATCCACACCGGCGTTTCCGGAACGCCCCGCCGCGCCAGCAGGTCGCGCACGGCGAAGACCGCGGCCTTGGCGTTGAGGGGGTCGAACACCGTCTCGATGAGCAGGATGTCCACCCCGCCGTCCAGCAGGGCCTCGGCTTCCTCCGTGTAGGCGCTCACCAGCTCGCCGAAGGTGATGTTGCGCAGGCCGGGGTCGTCAACATCCGGGGAGAGGGAACAGGTGCGGTTGGTGGGCGCCAGCGAACCGGCCACCAGCCGCGGACGTCCGGGTGCGGCCGCCATGGCCTCGTCCGCCGCCCGGCGCGCGAGGCGGGCGGCGGCCAGGTTGATGTCCCGCACCAGGTGCGCCGTGCCGTAGTCGGACTGGGAGACGCTGGTGCCGTTGAAGGTGTTGGTGGTGACGATGTCGGCGCCGGCGGCGAAGTAGGCCCGGTGGATGTCCAGGATCACGTCGGGCCGGGTCAGGCACAGCAGGTCGTTGTTGCCCTTCAGGGGCCGGTCGTGGTCCCGCAGCACGTCTCCCCGGAAGTCATCCTCGCCCAGACCGTGGGCCTGGATCATGGTGCCCATGGCCCCGTCGAGCACGAGGATGCGTTCGGCGGCCAGCCGGGTCAGGTCTGTGCGGGTCAGGCGTGTCATGGGCGCGGCGCTCCGGGATCCGGACTATGTGACTACGCCGCCATTATAGAGGCATTCCCTGGCC
>JALUJS010000263.1 GCA_027056825.1 Candidatus Krumholzibacteriia bacterium
CAATTGCGACTGCGGGGACGGCGCGCAGTGCCGCCACACCGAGGGCTACAATCCCCTGTGCGGCGACAAGCTGACCCTGTACGCCAAGGTCAGGGACGACGTCATCGAGGATCTGAGTTTCGAGGGCGAGGGCTGCGCCATCTTCACGGCGTCCTCGAGCATGCTCACCGAGGTGCTCAAGGGCCGCAAGGTGAGCGAGATCCGCGCGATCCTGGACGAGTTCCTCGAAATGCTGACGTCCGGCGAGAAAGAACCCGACCCCGAAGGCCTGGGCAAGCTGGCGGTGTTCGGCGGGGTGAAGGATTTCCCCGCCCGGGTCAAGTGCGCCACCCTGCCGTGGCGGGCGCTGGAGGTCATTCTCGAAAACGTGGACGGGCAGCCCACAGGCAGCGCGGACCCGTCCCCGGTCAAAACCGAGGATTCCTGAACCAGGAACCCCCCTAACTTACTATGAAATACTGAGTTCCTGCCCTGCCGGGAGACGATGGCTACCTTGCATTTAACCCTTGTTTTGAAATTGCGTGTCTTTTTCATTAGCGAGGTTTCCCCATGCTCCGGTTGCGCTTAGAATTCCTGCTGACTTCCCTCTCGGCCTGTCTGCTGCTTCTGGCTTCCATCAAGGCCGCCACGGCCGCCGACACCGTCGAGTGCTTTGATCCCGGCCCCTCGGACGCGGAGATTTACCTTTCTTTCAACGCCATGGGCCGTCCGACCGCCGTCCAATCCCTGGACGCCGAAGTGCTGCTCGGCTACGGACTGACCCCCCGCCTTTCCGCCTTCCTCGGCACCGTGCTGGACGCCGACGGCAACCTCCTGAACGCCGCCACCGAAACCTCCCTGGGGATCTTCGGCACGGTCCTGGATTCCGGCCATTGGGATCTGGATCTCTGGGTCGACGCCAACACCCTGAGCGACAGCGGTTTCACGGGCGGGCCGGGCCTGGAGGTGAACTGGGACGCCGCACCCGACCTGCAACGGTGGGGGCTGTATACGCGCGCCGCCCTGGCCGTCAGCGGGCGCGTAGATGACGCCGGTCCCGGCCGCACCAGCGACATCGAACTCACCTTCGGCGCCTACCGGACCTTCCCTGCCAGCTGGCAACTGCTGTTGGAATACGACACCGCCACCCGCGACGCCATCTCGCACATCCACGGCACGGAAAAGAAGTGGACCCAGGGCGGGTGGGCCCTGGGCTGCAACGGCCCGGTGGGCGACCACCTCGAACTGATCACCCAGCTCTACGTGGATGTTCCCGATGACCGCGAGAATTACGGAGTCGGCGTGATGGCGGGGTTCATCGCCACCTTCGGGGATGGCTGATCCGCATACACCTGGCGGGAGACAGACCAGAAGGTCCTTCCTGAATCTCGGGCCCGGGTATATCCTTGAAGACGACATCCCCCGCCGACCGCAAAGGAGACCCCCCATGGGCGCTCACGACATCGCCAAGGGCCTGGAAGTCTGGACCCTGCAGACCCTCGTCAACGTCTCGATCCTGATGGGCTTTTTCGCCATGGGCCTGGCCCTGGCCCAGTCCTATTTCGCCTCCCTGCGCGGCAAGCTGACCCTGCGCGTCTCCATCGAGCTGTGGGATGTGGCGGTCACCCTGCTGACGGACATCTTCCTGGTCATCGTGGTGCTCGTGGGCTTCCTGGTGCTGAATCCCGACATCATGGCGGACATCAAGATCGCCTTGCCCTTCATTCCGTTGGGCACGGCCCTGTTCGCCGCCGCCCTGGTGGTGCGCCTGTTCCACGGCGGTCACGACCCGCGCGGGGCGCACTTCAAGACCGCCCTGGGGTTGATGCTGACCGCGGTGATCATCCAAACCGTGGGCTTCTCCCTGGTCATGGAGGCGCCCAGCGGCGAGTACCTCGCCAGCCATCCCAGCCCGTTCTGGGATTTCGTGAAGACGCACCTGCGCTCCAACGCCGATCCCCACGGCCTGGAACTGGCGCAGGCCACCTTCAACGTGATGTTCCCGGTGATGCTGGCCATCTTCGGTTGGGGCTGCGTGCGGGCGTTCCGGCAGATCAACGCCCGCCGCGCGTCATGAGTCCGGTCTGGACCTGGCGGCTGGACGAGGGCTCCTGCACCGGTTGCGGGATCTGCCGGGACGTGTGCCCCGAGGAAGCCATCCGGCAGACCCGCGACATGGGCCTGCCAGAACCGGTACCCGGGGCCTGCACCGGCTGCGGATCCTGCGTGGCCCAGTGTCCCTTCGACGCCATCATGATCCGTCCGGTCACCCGGCGGGACGCTTCCTGACAAGGCTGGACTTACGCCGTGGATTCCTGTATTGATTACCTGTCATCATATCGACCCCATGCCCAACAGGATATCCTCCATGCCCTTGCGCTCCACCGCCGCCCTGCTGACCCTGACCGCCTGCACCCTGTTGCTGGTCGGATGCAGCAACGATTCCGCTTCTCCTGATATCGGCTACGGCGCCATCGAAGGCACGGTGACCGAGGCCGGGGCGCCCTACACGGATATCCTGGTGAAGATTTCCGAATTCGGCGCTCCCCACGGCACCCGCGCCTGGACCCGGCCCGATTCCAGCGGCCATTACCGTATCGAGGTGGCCAACGGCCTGTACCTGTTCACCACCACCCCGCCCTCCAGCGATGTCACCTCCTTTTCCATGAGCGATTCTGTCCGCGTGGCCTCCAACGTCGTGCCCCTGGACTTCACCTTCGGCCGGGCGGACATCACCCTCGACCTGCCTCCGGAAACCGAAGGCCGCAACGCCATCGTGCGTATGGCTGGGCCCGGATCGGCGGCGGATCATGTTCCGGTGGTGAACGGCAAGGCCGCCCTGACCCTGCACGAGCTGGAACCCGGCGCCTACACGGTGCAGGTCGAGGCCGGGACCCTGCCGTTGACGCTGCCGACCATGCTGGAGGTGGGTACCGACGCGCCGGCCGTCCTCGGCGTAGATCTCACCGGCTCCTACGCCGCCCTGGACGGGGTCGTCACCGGCGCGTGGCAAACCTGGGACCAGTCGCCGCCGTGGATACGCGTCCTCGCACCCGACTCCACCCTCCTGGGCTCCATCACGCCCTGGGGGGACGGGTCCTTCGCCGTGGAAGTCTTCAAGGAGACCACCTTCGTGCTGCAGGTGGCTCCCTTTGACGGCCTGGATTTCCTGGTGGGAGGCGCCACCATGGCCGAGGCCACGCGGTTCACCCTGAAGCCCGGCGACCACCTGACCGGGGTGGAGATCCCCGAGGCCCGCATCCGCGTCCACCTCAACGGACCCGACGGCATGATCGACCACCGGGCCTCGGTGCTCCTCATCGACCCCCGGGGAGAACGGCACCACCTTTTCCTCCTGGGCGATCCCCAACCCCTGACCATCCCGGGGTTGGCGCCGGGGCGGTACTTCCTGCAGGTCCACGGCTACAACACGAACCAGACCTGGGCCGCCCAGTGGTACGACGGCGCCGACTCCCTGGCCGCCGCCACACCCATCGATGTGACCGCGGGGCAGGCGGTGGACCTGTCCCTGGATCTCGTGCCCGGCGGGTCCATCTCCGGCCAGGTGCTCATCGACGGGAGCGTACCCCTGGCGGATATCGCCTGCGCCCTGTACGACGCCCAGGGGCTGCCCCTGGCCCGTGACGAGAACCACAACTGGAAGGATTTCCCTGCCGGCGCCTGCACCTTCGTCGGCCTGCCCGACGGGCCTTTCTACCTGGCCGCCCGGCTGGGAACCGGCCCGGTGTGGTATCCCGGCACCCAGGATTTCGCCCAGGCCGAGCCCGTGGTCATCCGGGATCACGGCGCGGTAACCGGCCTGACCTGGGACCTCTTCCCGGCCGCAAAGGCGGGACCATGAAGAGGCATGCGGCGAGAGCCGCCCTGCCTTTCCTGCTGCTGGGCCTGGCGTTTGTCGGTTGCGACAGCGGGCGCAAGCTCGGAGCGCCCGATCTGGCCGTGGCCCGGCTGGTCGGGCACGTCCTGACCGGGAGCGACCCCTCCGCCTGGAGGGTGGAGGCCCGGGGCGTCGATCTGCCCCTGGGTCTGGCCCGGATCATCGCCGGCCATCCCGCTGCGGACGGCGCCTTCGCCCTGGATGTGCCGCCCGGCCGCTACCTCCTGCGGCTGGATAACCCGGGAATTCCTGGTCATTACTACGCGGCATCCGGACCGGTGACCGGGTCATCGCAAGCCGACACCCTGGAGGTCGCCGAGGGCCGGATCCTTGCGGGCCTCGACTTCCGGTTGGGCTCCGCGCGGCTGGAAATCTCGGTGGCCGATCCCGGCCTGGAGGGCGTCCGGGCCACCCTGAAGTTCTATCGCCAGGCCGCGGACGGACAGGGTCGGGAGGGATCCCCCCGAACAACCGAACAGCTCATCACCGGCGGGACGGCGACCCTCACCCTGGAAGGCCTGCCGCCCGGCCTGTACCAGGCCGAACTGGTTCTCGGCACACCCTCGCACCTGGCCCCGGTGGGGCGCGGCGGCGAGCACATCTGGTTACCGGACAGCGACGGGCCTGAAGGGGCCGACTGGTACGAGATCACCGCCGGCGCCATGCTTCCTCTGGCCTATGCCTCCACCGCCGAAGCCGCCCACCTCAGCGGCCGGATCGACGGAGCCTGGCTCGAACTGGGCCTGGATGACCGGCCGCTCCTGGATGCGATCGACACGGACTCGGTGCTGGTCCTTGAAGGCTGGCCCGTGGACGAAGCCGGGGCCTTCACCCTCGACCTGCTGCGGCCCCGCCCGGTCAGGATCCTCATCCGGCAAAATACCATGGCGCACTACCTCGGCGGACCCGATTTCGCCACGGCCACCGTGTACGATCCCCAACCCGGTCAGACCATCACCGGCGTGGACGAGGCCGACTGCGCCCTGACCCTCGATACGGGCCTGGAAACCGTCTATTGGCAGCCTGTCTTCGAGGTCCTCACCGCCGACGGCCTCACCTCACTGGGGCAGATCCACAGGGACCCCGTGGGCGACCTGTTCGTGGTGCCCAACCTCTGGCCCGGGACCTTCCTCCTGAGGATCCTGTCGCCCTACCATGGTCTCGCACCATGGCTCGATCAGTGGTATCCCGGCACTCTCGATGTGGATCTGGCCACGCCGATCACCCTCACCGACCCGGGACAGATCCTGCCCCTGGCCATGACCCTGCTGGAAGGCGGCAGCATCAGCGGCCGGTTGGTGGAAAAATATATTCTCGTTCCTTATCCCCATGTCGTGGTGACCACCGCTGACGACCCGTCCGTGTGGGGCACCGCGAACCCCCACGGTATCGAGCAGGAGTACGAGGTCCTGGGCCTGCCGGACGGGGACTACCGCCTCGGCCAGACCCTGGCCTACGCCACAAGCGACACCATCTGGTACCCCGGCACCACCGACTGGACGGAAGCGGCGGTCATCACTATCACCGACGGGGCGGATGTGGCGGGGATCGATATTCCGGTGGAATAAATAGACGACAAAGGAGAGAGGGCATGACTATTTGGACACGGGGGCGATCCTTGTTGGCCGCGACCATCCTTTCAGTGCTGGTGCTGGGCGGGATCGCCTGCACCGACGACCCTGTGTGCCCGGACTTCCAGCTCGGAGCCATCGAGGGGGTGGTGACCTCGGCTGGGGAGCCGGTGGCTGGGGCCCATGTCCTTGCCTTTCCCCGCGAATCCTCCGACAACACCGCCGAAGCGACCGCCGTGACGGATTCATCCGGCCGTTACCACCTCGACCTGCCCAACGGCCTGTACTGGGTCGAGATCCAAACCCACCGGGGCGAACTATACTTGTCCGCTGAAATCGACACCGTTCGGGTTGCCTCCGACCTGACGCGGCTGGATTTTCCCTGGGGTCGCGCCGAGATCAGCGTGGGCATGCCCGCCGCCTTCGAAGGCCGGTCCTGTCATCTGGTCATGGACGGTTTTCCTCCGGTAGGCCAGGACGCCGTCGTCATCGACGGGATGGCGACCTTCTCCTTTCCCCTGTTGCGCCCCCAGACCTACACCATGCGGCTCTGGTCCGGTTTGGTGGATATCGCCTTTCCCGCCGCCATGTCCCTTGACGACCCCAGGGACAGCCTGGTCGTCGGTCCGGACGAACCCACCGTCTATGCCATCGATTTTGCCGCGACCTACGCCACCCTCGAGGGCCGGATCACCGGAGGATGGCAACAGATCGGGGGTTCTCCTCCCCTCATCAGGGTCTTCAGCCTCGACTCCCTGCGCCTGGATACATTTTCCCCTGACCAGGATGGCAACTTTACCATCGAATTGCTCGCGGCCCGGGACATCGTCCTGCAGACCGACGACTATTATGGCATCACACGCTGGGTCGGAGGGGCATCCTGCGCCGCAGCCACTCATTTCACCCTGAAACCCGGCGACCATCTCACCGGGGTGGAGATTCCCGAGAGCCGCATCAGGCTGACCCTGCGCGGACCCTCCGGTATGGTCGATCACGATGATTCGGTGCTGCTGATCAACGACCGGGGCCAACGGTTTCCCCTGCCCGTTCACCTTGGCCAGGATCCCAGGATCATCGGCAACCTGGATGCGGGGCGCTGGTTCCTGCAGGTCAACGGCTACCAGACCGGTCAAACCTGGGCTGCCCAGTGGTACCATGACGCCGATTCCCTCCAATCCGCCACACCCATCGAGTTGGCCTCGGGCGAGGGTGTCGATTTAACCATGGACCTGCACAGGGGTGGCTCCATCAGCGGACAGGTGCTCATGTATGGCGGCACCCCCTCTTTCACGGTGTCTTGCACCCTCTGCGATTCGGATGGAATACCCCTGGGCGGCCCGGAACAACCACACTGGTTTGACGCCCCCGAAGGCCGTTTCACCATTCCCGGCCTGCCTGATGGCTCCTTCTTCGTGGCCGCCTACAATCCCTGGACCCGGGAGACTGTCTGGTACCCCGGCACCACCGATTTCGCCTCCGCCCAACCGGTCATCGTGGATGGTCACGGCCAGGTGACCGGCATCACTTTCGATCTGGGATCTCACCAGGGGGGCCAGCCATGATCCGCTCCATTTTCCGTCCACGGAGATTCCTGCTCCCTGCCGTCATCCCCGGATTGTTCTGGTCCCTGCTGGTCATGCCCGGGTGTGATAGCGGCACCACCGTATGCTCGCCCGATGTGCCTGCCGCCCGTCTGTCCGGCCGGGTGCGCACCGGCAATGGCGTGGAGGATCTGGTTCTGGTGGCTCGGCCTGTCGATCTGGAAGAAGGGGAATCCGGTTCCTATCCGACGGTCCCCGATGAAGACGGGTACTACGCCATCGACGTGCCGCCGGGGCGGTACATCCTGGAGTTGGACGGATACGGGCGCGGCGGCATGGACCTGTTCTATGCCTCCAACGGACCCGTATTCGGAGATTCCCCTGCCGATACCCTGGCGGTTGAAGATGGGCGTATCTATGACGATTTGGCCTTTGACCTGGGATCCTTGACCGTCGATGTCGCCCTTCCCGACTCCCTCCTGGACGGAGAAAACGCCAAGATCGTACTGCACCGCGAAAGCGCGGACGGTAACGCCTGGGATTCCCGGTTCCGTTGGCAGGTTTCTTCATCCCTGGCCGGCGGCATGGCCTCCATCACCGCCATCGGCATCCCCGAAGGCCGGTACCAGGTGGAACTGGTCATGGGCTACAGGGATTATGCTTGCTCGTGCCCCTGGGACGGGGAACATGTCTGGCTGCCCGACGCGGACGGTCCCGACCAGGCCGGCTGGTATGAAATCATCGCCGGGACGAACGTCCATCATACTTTTTCTTCCCCGGATAGGGCCGCCCGACTGACGGGGGTTGTCGGTGGCGCCTGGCTGGAGTTGGGTTACGACGAGGAGCCGCTGCTCTCCCTCATCGGGACCGACTCCACCGAGATCGTGGGTAAGCGCCCCGTAGCGGCCGATGGGTCCTTCGACCTGTTCCTCTACCAGGTCCAGCCCGTCAAGGTCCTGATATTTCAGCAAGGCTTGGCCCAGTATATCGGAGGTCCCGATTTCGCCTCCGCCACGGTCTATACACCTGTGCCCGGCCAGAGCATCACCGGCATCCTGGCCAACCCTTGCGCCGTGACCCTCGACACCTCCCAACCCCTGGGCACGGGTTACGGTACGGGGGATTTCCAGATCTTTACCTCCGACGGCCAGACCCTTCTGGGTACAATCGACGGCAGCAACCATTTCAAATCACTCTACATCCTGCCCAATTTCTGGCCCGGCGACTTCCTGTTGCGGGCCGTTCCCCAGCCCATGGAGTGGGGCAGCGTATCCTGGGCGCCCCAGTGGTATCCAGGAGTGGCCGACATGGCCGATGCTGAACCGGTAACCCTTACCCAACCCGGTGAAATCCTGTCCCTGACCATGGATGTCCTGGTAGGCGGCAGCATCGCCGGCAGCATCACCGACGTACCTAATCCGAAGGCTTGGTGGTACACCCTGATCAGCCCCTCGGAAGACAACACCATCTGGGGCCGGAATTACATCTTCGGTCCCGAAACCGCCTACCTTCTGACCGGTCTTCTCGACGGAGACTGGAAAGTCGGGGTCACATCCATAAGCGCTCCCGGTGACACCATCTGGTACCCCGGCACCACCGACTGGACGGAAGCGACGGTCATCACCATCACCGACGGGGCGGATGTGACGGGGATCGATATTCCGGTGGGGGACGCGGGGGGCAGATAAAGCTGGCCACGACCCCGTCCCGGGTATAGGTTGTGGCGGTGAGAAACACCCGGCCAACAAGGACCAAGGCCAGGGTCTTTCCGGATGGAGCCGCCATGAATTCCCCGCAGGACGCCCCCGTGCATACTTTCCACATTCCCGTCATGGGAACCGGGTTCACCATCGACACCCCGTTGAAGGTGGCCCACTACGGCATCTCCTCGGCCATCTCGCTGGTGGACGACGTGTTCATCGAGCAGATGCGCGCCCGGATCTGCCGCGACTACGGCGAGCCTTACGAGCCCATCGGCGACCTCGACGAGGACGCCAGGGCGCGGCGCATCACCGCCTACCTGGACCTGCTGGACAAGCTGGTGCGACGGAACGTCGAGCGCGTGCGTTCGGCCGTGTTCACCGCCGGCAGCGAAATCACCCGCTACTTCGAGCTGTTGCCCCCCTCGCCGGTGCGCGAGATGTACGAGCGCATGCTCGCGGTCCCCCACGGGACCGAGCGCCGCACCCTACAGGAGCGCCTGCGCGGCTTCGTGCGGCCCGGCGGCATCGACGTGAACATCATGACCAAGCTGGACCGCGACTGCGACCGCGGCGGCCGCAAGCTGCCCGAACGCTGCTCGGACGCCCTGAGCGCCCTGCGCGGTTTCATGAACAGCAAGGTCGAGGGTTCGCTGGTGCTGTCGGCGGGCATGAACCGTCGTCTGTTCTCCTACATGGGCGAGTTCCGGGAGCTGACCGCGGCTTCCGGCCGCGACATGCGCAAGCGCGTCGTCCTGAAGGTCAGCGACTACCGCTCGGCCCTGGTGCAGGGCAAGCTGCTGGCGCGCCTGGGCCTGTCGGTGGCCGAGTTCCGCATCGAGTCGGGCCTGAACTGCGGCGGCCACGCCTTCGGCGGCGCCGGCAAGCTGCTGGGTCCGGTCCTTGACGAATTCAAGCGCAACCGCGCAAGCCTGATGGAGACCCTCCGGGACGTGCGCCTCCAGGCCCTCAAGGCCCTCGGCCGGGAGGCCGACTGCGAGGGCGACGCCTGCGAACCGCGCATCACCGTGCAGGGCGGACTGGGTGATCCGGACGAGGACCGCCTGCTGCGCGAGTACTACGGCGTGGACGGCACCGGCTGGGGAAGCGCCTTCCTGTTCGTGCCCGAGGCCGTGAACATCGACCGGGGCAGCCTGCAGGCCCTGATCGACGCCGGCGAGCACGACATCCGCCTGAGCGGCGCCTCGCCGCTGGGTGTTCCGTTCTGGAACCTGACCACCTCGGCCAGCGAGCAGAACCGCCTGCGACGCATCGCCGAGGGCAAACCCGGTACCCCGTGCCCCAAGGGCTATCTGGTGTCCAGCTCCGAGTTCACCAAGGCTCCCCTGTGCACCGCCAGCCGCGCCTACCAGAAGCGCAAGCTGGAGCAGATCGAACTGGCGCCCATGAGCGACCAGGAGAAGGAGCGCCTCGAACGCGAAGTCACGGACAAGGCCTGCATCTGCCACGACCTGGCCGGCTGCGCCACCGCTCCCCTGGAGATCGACCCCGCGGCCACGCCCGCGGTGTGCTGCGGACCCAACGCCGCCTATTTCAAGCAGGCCACGACGTTGAAGGGCATGATCGACCACATATACGGCCGCGCGCGCCTGCAACTGGACGGCAGCCGGCCGCACATGCTGCTCAAGGAGCTGTCCCTGCACATCGAGAAGCTGCGCGAGGACCTTTCCCGCCAGAACGACGCCGCCTCGGACAAGGCGGCCAGGACCCTGGCCGAGTGCCGCGAGAACCTGCAGCAGGGCATCGCCCACTACCGCGCCCTGGCCGGCCGCATGGCCGCCGACAAGCGGCGCGGGTTCCTGGCCCGGCTGGACCGCCTGCAGGGCGAGCTGTCCTCCCTGGGCGCCAAGCGCAAGGTGCGCGGCTGACCCCAGCCGACCGGATGCCCCCAACGGAAACCGCCGGACCCCGCAGGGCCCGGCGGTTGTTTTTTCCACTCCGATAAGACCTTACTTCAGCAAGGTCATCTTCCTCGTGGCGCGGAATTCATCCGCCTGGATGAGGTACAGGTAGATGCCCGAGTTCACCTGCCTGCCGTGATCGTCCTTGCCGTCCCAGACTACGGATTTGCGACCCGGGGTCATGGCCTCGTCGACCAGGGTACGGACCAGGCGGCCGCGCTGGTCGAAGATCCGCAGGCGGACCGGACTCTTGCGCGGCCGCCTGGTCCGTAC
>JALUJS010000264.1 GCA_027056825.1 Candidatus Krumholzibacteriia bacterium
GCCCACCCGGTCCAGCCAGCCCAGCAGCGTCAGGTGGATGAGCTTGCTGAGCATCACCGCCACCAGGCGGCTGAGGATCAGGCCGGCCAGGAACATCACGCCCCAGGTGATCAGGAGGGCCGGCTCGGCGTCAGCACCGGTCTTGTCCATGACCCAGGGTTGCAGGTCGGAAGCGAAGCGGGCGGTCAGGATCACCGTCACGATGACGCCGATGATCTCGACCAGGCGCTTGATGACCCCGTCCTTCAGACCCACCAGGGCCAGGATGAGGATGAACGGCAACGGCAGCAGAAGGACGGGTTCCATATCAACCCGCCAGCATCCGCTTGACCAGGGAGCTGACGCGGCCGCCGTCGGCGCGGCCGGCCACCTTGGGCAGGACCGTCTTCATGACCTTGCCCATGTCCGCGGGTCCGGCGGCGCCGCACTCGGCGATGGCCTCCTGGACCAGTTTCTCCAGGGCGGCGGCGTCCAGCTCGGCGGGAAGGAATTCCGTGACCACGGCCAGCTCCGCCTCGGCCTGGGCCTTCAGGTCGTCCCGACCGCCCTCGCCGTAGCTCTTGATCTGGTCGCGCACCTTGCGGGCGTACGACCCGAGGATCTTCAGGACGTCCGCGTCGGCGAGCTCGCGCCGCTCGTCCACCTCGACCTGCTTGACCGCGGCCTGGAGCATGCGCAGCACGCCCAGCCGCTCCTTGTCCTTGGCTTTCATGGCCGCGATGACCTCGGCCTTGATCCTGCCCTGCAATTCACTCGGCGCCATGACGCCCTTCCTTTCCCGGGGATTGTGTCGGCTGGAAGCCATGAAATACCACGCCCAGGGCCCTGTCAAGCGCCCCCGGAATCCCCCGCGGCCCCCGCGACGGCGCGCCACAGCCGGCAACGGCGCTGCAACACCGCCAACGCCGCGGCCACCGCCGTCTCGGTGCGCAGCACATGCGGGCCCAGATCCAGTTCCCGGGCCCCGGCCCGGCCCAGGGCCGCGATCTCCCCGGCGGAAAACCCGCCCTCCGGTCCGATGCAGACGGTGATCTCCCGTGGCACCGCACCGCCCTTCGTTACCGGGGGTTCGTCCCCCGCAGCGACCGCGCCCCGCTCCCGCTCGGCCGCCGGCGACGCTCCGAACCACAGCTCGTCCGTGACTTCCGTTCCCGCCAGGAACCCGTCCAGGTCCGTCGGTTCCTCCAGGACCGGCAACAGGCTGCGACCGCACTGCTTGAGGGCCGCCGCCAGCACCCCGCGCCAACGTTCCTGTTTGTTCCCGCGCGGAACCACCACCGCGAACGCGGTCTGCAGCGGCACGATCCGGTGCGCGCCCAGCTCGCAGGCTTTTTCCAGGGCCCACTCGAAGCGCTTGCCCTTGACCACGCCCACGGCCACGGCCAGCTGCGGCGCGAGGTCCGCGCCCGCATCCCGTGCGGCCGCCATGATCTCTACCGCCGGACGGTCTCCTTTCCCGGATGCGATCAGGCGGCCGCGATAGCGCCAGCCCCGGCCGTCGGTCAGATCGATCTCCTGCCCCGGGCGGGTCCGCATCACCGTGCGCAGGTGCCGGGCTTCGTCCCCGGGCAGGGGAACGACATCGCCCACCGCGGCGGGGCGGTGGGCGTCGGTCTGGATCAGGTACTGGGCCATGGACCGTTCCTCAGTCGTAGAGCCGGGTTCCCGGTTCGGGGATCAGGGGCTTCAGGTCGTCCCGCAGGGCCTCCAGACGCCGCTTGAGATCCCTGTCGAGCTTCCGGGGGGTCCAGGCGATCACGCGCACGAGCTGGTCGCCGGAGCCGGGCCGGTTCACGTGCGGCATGCCCTTGCCCCGCATGCGGAAGACCTTGTGGCTCTGGGTGCCCGCGGGAATCTTCAGGGCCACCTTCCCGTCCAGGGTGGGCACTTCCACCTTCGTCCCCAGCATCAGGTCGATGGGCGAGACCGGCACGTCCAGCAGCAAGTCGTCGCCGTGGCGCTCGAAAATGTCGTCGCCGGTAACCTCGAACACCACACGCAGGTTGCCGGCCGGGGCGCCGGGTCCGCCGGCGTCGCCCTTGCCCTGCAGCTCCATGTAGTTTCCGGTGCTGACACCCGCGGGCACCTTGATGGTCAGGGTCTCCTCGCCGCGCACCGTGCCCGTTCCCCGGCAGGACCGGCAGGGATTGGTCACGATGTTCCCGGTGCCCTGGCAGCGCGGGCACACGCCCTCGGTCACCATCTGTCCCAGCAACGATTGCCGCACCTGGCGCACCCGGCCCTGTCCGCGGCACTGGGGGCAGGTCTGGGGCGCCGACCCGGCGGCCGAGCCTGTGCCGCCGCACTCGGTACAGGGCACCTGCTTGTTGATCTTCACCGTCTTCTGCGCCCCGTGGGCGGCCTCGCGCAGGGAGACCTTCAGGTTGAGCTGCAGGTCGCGGCCGCGCCGTCTGCCGCCGGCGCCATCGGAACGGCCACCGCCGAAGAAGTCGGCGAAGCCCCCGCCCATGCCGAAGTTGCGCAGGAAGGACTCCAGGGCATCGTCCAGACCGAAGTCCCCGGCCTGGAACCCGCCGGCGCCGGCGAAGCCGCCCTCGCCCATGGAATGCCCGAAGCGGTCGTACTGCTCCCGCTTCTGGGGATCCTTGAGCACCTCGTAGGCCTCGGTGGCCTCGCGGAACTTCTCGGCCGCGGTGGGGTCGTCCGGATTCTTGTCGGGATGGTACTGGATGGCCTTCTTGCGGTAGGCCCGCTTGATGGCGCCCGCGTCCGCGTTCCGGTCCACGCCCAGCACCTCGTAGTAGTCCCGCTTCGTGCTCATGCCTTCCCCGTTACGCCGAGATGATGACCCGCGCGGGCCGCAACACCAGATCCCCGAACATGAATCCGTTCTGGACGATTTCGATCACCCGGCCCGATTCGACGCCCTCACGCGCCATCTGGCCCACCGCCTCGTGATACACCGGGTCGAATTCCTCGCCCATGGGCTCCATGGAGGTGACCCCCAGGTCCCGCATCACCCCCTGGAAATTCTGGAAGATCAGGTCCACCCCCTCCAGGAACTTCTCCAGGTCCGCATTCTCCTTGTTCTCGTGCAGGGACTGCAAGGCCCGTTCGAAGTTGTCCAGGACCCCGAGGATGGGGCGCAGCACATCCGCCTGGGCCAGGCGGCGCGACTCGGTCAGCTCCCGGCGCGAGCGCTTGCGCAGGTTGTCCATCTCCGCCACAACGCGCAACCACTTCTCCTGGAACTCGTCCCGCTCCTGGCGCATGACCTCCAGCGGATCGGGCTCCGCTTCCCCGGCGGCGGCGTCCCCGTCCGGGGCCTCGGCGGGCTCTGCTCCGGTCTCCACTTGGGCTCCGGCTTCCGGGGCCGCGTCCACGGCGTCATCCCCGGCCGTTGGTGCCGCGGCGGCCTGTTTCTCCTCGGCGCCGTTCTTCTGCTCGTGCGTGATCTTCTTCCTGCGTGCTGCAGTCATCGGTTCTCCGTCCTGTGTTCCATGAAAATAGAGTGTCGACCCGGAATCAATGCAGCGCGTCCGGTTCGAGTCCGCCGCCGATGCGGCGCAAAAGTTCCAGCC
>JALUJS010000265.1 GCA_027056825.1 Candidatus Krumholzibacteriia bacterium
AGGAGAGCCCATGAACGCCGAAGTGCACGCCCTGTGGCCCGAACTGGACTGGATCGAGGACGAGACGCTGCGCGAGGCCACCGCCCGCACCTGGGAGCTGGCCCTGGAGCGCAGCCCCCTGACGGTAGACGACCTGCAGACGATTCCCTTCACCCTGCTGGTGCCCGACCTGAAGGTCAGCTTCATGGCCCACAAGCGCTGCGTGGTGCACGTGGCCCGCGAGGCGGCCCTGAAGATGAACGAGTTCTTCGGAGACGATCTGCACTGCGACCTGGACGTGACCATCGCCGGGGCCATCCTGGCGGACGTGGGCAAGCTCCTGGAGTACGACATCCGTGACGGCAAGAGCTGCAAGAGCGAGATGGGCGAGTACGTGCGGCATCCGTTCAGCGGGGTGGGGCTGGCCATGGAGGCGGGCGTGCCGCCCCGGGTCTGCCACATCATCGCCGCCCACGCGGGCGAGGGGGACATGGTCAAGCGCACCCCCGAGGCCTACGTGGTGCACCACGCGGACTTCATGACCTTCCTGCCCTTCAAGAACCGGCGGTAGGGAACGCGGATTTTTCTTTGCGATTCCCGGAAACGGGTTTATTAAGGTGCAGAATCCAGGGACGGAGCCGGGAGGCTCCGCCGCACCCGGCAACCGGAAATCGAATTCCACGGGAGGACCATCATGGCCGACAATACCGACAAGGTCGAAGGCAACGTCGACGGCCCCTTCTACGTCGACACCAACTGCATCGACTGCGACCTGTGCCGCCAGACCGCTCCGGACAACTTCGAGCGCAACGAGGACGAGGGCTACTCCTACGTCTGCAAGCAGCCGGAGAACGAGGAGGAGGAGCAGGCCTGTCGCGACGCCATGGAGGAGTGCCCGGTCGAAGCCATCGGCGACGATGGCTAGGCGGGCACATGACGCCGGCTGAAACCGTGCGACTTCGGCCCCGAACGGGGCCGAAGTTTTTCGTGTCCGGTGGAACCATCGTTCCTCCCGGTGGTTTGAGAAGGCGTTGACCGAGAACGACGGAGCGCTCCTGCGCCCCCTGAACCCTTTCGCAAGGAGCCCATCATGAATACGCGCAGAACCCTGCTTGCGGTCGTCCTGGCCGCATCCCTGGTCTTCACCATCGCGGGTCCGGTCGCGGCCCAGGGTCCGCTGGACGCGCCCCTGCGCTCGTACGCGGACGTGGCGGCCAAGACCATGCCCTCGGTGGTGAACATCTCCACCGACCGGGTGGTCGAGAACGCCTACAGCAACCCCTTCCTGGACGACCCATTCTTCCGGCGCTTCTTCGGCATGCCCGATGACGACGTCCACGGGCGCGGGCGCAAGCAGGTCCAGCATTCGCTGGGATCGGGAGTCGTGATCTCACCCGACGGCTACATCATCACCAACAACCACGTGGTGGAGAACGCCGACAAGATCATCGTCAACTTCCACGGCGAGAAGGAGTACGAGGCCGAGGTCATCGGCACCGACCCGCCGACGGACGTGGCCCTGATCAAGATCGACGCCAAGGATCTGCCCGCCATCGAGATCGGCGACAGCGACGCGCTGCGCATCGGGGACCAGGTGATGGCCATCGGCAATCCCTTCGGCGTGGGCCAGACCGTGACCATGGGTATCGTCAGCGCCCTGGGCCGCAACATCAACCTGATGGCCTATTCGGACCTGATCCAGACCGACGCGGCCATCAACCCGGGCAACAGCGGTGGGGCCCTGGTGAACATGCAGGGCGAGCTGGTGGGCATGAACGCCGCCATCCTCAGCCGTAGCGGCGGCAGCCAGGGCATCGGTTTCGCCATCCCGACCAACATGGCCATGAAGGTCGTCGAGGCCCTGAAGGACGGGGGCAAGGTGAAGCGGGCCTATCTGGGCGTCCTGCCCCAGGAAGTGAACCAGTCGGTGGCCGACTACTACGGGCTGGACAAGGTCGAGGGCGTGCTCATCGCCCAGGTCAACGAGGACACTCCCGCCGAGAAGGCCGGCCTCAAGGAAGGCGACATCATCCTGTCGGTGGACGGGCGGGCCATCAAGAACCCCAGCATGCTGCGGAACATCATCAGCCTTTCGGAGGTGGGGCACGAGGCGAAACTCGAGATCCTGCGCGACGGCAAGCGCAAGACCGTCAAGGTGAAGCTGGACGAATTCCCCGAGCAGGAGCTGGCCCAGGGCGGCAAGAGCAGCGGCGGCAGCGAGCGGGACGAGACCCTGGAAGGGGTCACCGTCCAGGAGCTGAGCCCCCGGGTGCGGGCCATGGTGCAGCTGCCGGACGACATCGAGGGCATCTATGTCTTCGCCGTGGATCCGGCCAGCAACGCCGCCCGCGAGGGCCTGCAGCAGGGCGACGTGATCCAGGAGGTCAACGGAAAGACCGTGACCACCCTCAAGGACTTCAAGGCCGCCCTGAAGGAGAAGACAGACCGGCCGGTCTTCATGCGGGTGTACCGGTCCCAGCTTGACCGGAGCATTTTCATCGCCGTGCCGCGGTAGCAGCACACGGCCGGAAAACACGGGAACCCCGGGAACGCGGGCGCAGGCCTGCGGCCCGGGGTTTTTCCATATCCATCACGACAGCCCTGCACCGGACGCCGAGGTTACCCGGCGGCCGTTTGCGGTGAATATCGGCGGTGGCGGCCGGGTATCATATACGAACCGCGCCGATGAACCGCGCAGCGACCCGCGTTTGCGGATCAGGGAGGCTGTCATGAGAACCCGCGATGACCTGTTCCTGCACGAGGAAGTGTTGTTGCTGGCCCTGAAGGACCGGGAGGGGACCAACGAAAGAGGGGTCTGGCTGGACAAGGCCCTGGGCGGAGCCATCCTGGCCGAGCTGATGTTGGCGGGCCGCCTGGATGTGGAGCAGGATCGGAAGAAGCGCTTCGCCACAGTCCGCAGCACCAAGCCCCTGGGCGATTCCCTGCTGGATGAGTGCCTCCAGAGGGTCCAGCAGGCGAAGAAACGCCAGCAACTGCAGACCTGGGTGTCCCGGTTCGCCGGGACCAAGGGGCTCAAGCATCGGGTGGCCAGGGAGCTGTGCCGCCTTGGCGTCCTGCGCGAGGACGAAGACAGGGTGCTGAAGATCTTCAGGCGGACCATCTATCCCGAAGTGGACCCCGGGCCTGAGCGCAGGATCAAGGCTCGGTTGGAGGAGGCCGTTTTCTGCGACGGCCAGCCGGATCCGCGCACCATGGTGCTGGCGGCCATCGCCCAGGCGGCGGACCTGCTCAAGGTCCACTTCGACAAGAAGCGTCTCAAAACGCGCAAGCAACGGCTCAAGGACATCGTGTCGGGGGAGGCCGCCGGTTCGGCCACGGCCCAGGCGGTGGCCGCCGCCCAGGCCGCGATCACTGCGGTGGTCGCCATCTCCACCACGGTGGCAGCAGCCAGTGCCGCGTCCTCCTGACCGGGTTAGCCCGAATTAATCATGAAGGTGCGTAGCGAGGATGAGGAAACAGCGCGACAGGAAAGGGGCTCGCAAGGATTTGCGAGGGAGGCGTACCCGGTGCGGTACGTTGACCGAGCAAATCCGAG
>JALUJS010000266.1 GCA_027056825.1 Candidatus Krumholzibacteriia bacterium
GTGCTGCTGACCGGAGACGGGAAGGTGCTGGTGCGCCTGCACGGCATGGCCTTCGGGGTGGGCAGCGCGGCCCTGGCGTCGGGGCAGCAGGACCTCCTGGCGCGGTTGGAGGAGGGGTTGCGCGCGTTTCCGGGGGCCGCCATCACCGTTTCCGGTCATACCGACGACACGGGAAGCCGCCAGGCCAACCTGCGGCTCTCCCGGCGTCGCGCCGAGACGGTGGCCCGGCTGCTGGAGAAGGATCTGGGCCTGCCGGAGGGCTCCATCGGCACTGAGGGCTACGGCCCCGACCGGCCGGTGGCCCTGAACGACACACCCGCAGGCCGGGCCCTGAACCGGCGCATCGACGTCCTGATCACCCCCGCCGACTGAGGCGGGGCGCGCCGGAATTGACTATCCGGTTTTATTGGTTACCATCCCACTCATGTTTTCGGGACCGTGGGGGAAGCGTCCCCGCTTGAGCGGGCGTACGGTCTCGATCCACCTCGCCATCATTCCGGAGGATGATCATGCTTGCCTTCCTGGGACAGGCTGCCGCGGGTGCGGACAGCTCCACCATGAACGTGACCGACGCCGATTTCTGGCTGGGTCTGCTGGACTACGTCAAGACCAAGGGGCCGGACCTGGGCCTGAAGATCCTGGGCGCCATCCTGATCTTCTGGATCGGACGCCTGATCGCGGGCAAGGTCCGCAGCGGCATGAGGAACATCATGCTGGCCCGGGACGTGGATGCGAGCCTGGCCGGGTTCGTCTCCAGCCTCGCCTACTTCGCCATCATCGCCTTTACGGTCATCGCCGTGATCGGCCAGTTCGGGGTGGAGACGGCCAGTTTCATCGCCATCCTGGGCGCCGCCGGCTTCGCCGTGGGCATGGCTTTGCAGGGAACCCTCGCCAATTTCGCCAGCGGGGTGATGATCCTGCTGTTTCGCCCCTTCAAGGCGGGTGACTTTATCGAGGCGGCCGGTGTCAAGGGCGTGGTGAAGGAGATCCAGATCTTCAGCACCACCATCGCCACGCCGGACAACATCCGGATCACGGTGCCCAACGGCGCCCTGTTCGGGGGGACCATCAAGAACTACAACGGGTACGATACCCGGCGCGTGGACATGGTCATGGGCATCGGCTACGACTCGGACATCGGCAAGGCCATGGAGATCATCAAGGGTCTGCTGGATAACGACGGCCGGGTCCTGAAGGATCCCGCCTACACGGTGGCCGTGGCGGAGCTGGCCGACTCCAGCGTGAACATCGTGGTGCGCCCCTGGGTGAACGCCGCGGACTACTGGGGCGTGTACTTCGACTTCCACAAGAACTGCAAGGAGGCCTTCGACGCCGCGGGAATCGATATTCCCTTCCCGCAGACGGTGGTCCACATGCAGAAGAACGGCAACTGAAACAACAGGAAAGGACAGCAATCATGAATCTCAGGACGATGATGCTGGCGGCCGCCCTGCTGGTGGCCACGAGCGCCCTTGCCGCTGACGAGGCTCCCATCGGTGTCTGGCGGCACAAGGTGGACGTGAGCGTCAACCTGCTGCAGAGCAACTATAGCGACAACTGGAACGGCGGGGACAAGGGTTCGGTGGTCTGGAGCGGTGTCATCGACGCCAACCTGGAGAAGCAGTTCAGCGAATCGATGAACTGGCGCAACACCCTGAATCTGGCCTACGGTCAGACCCACAGCCAGGAGCGGGACGGCTCGGGCAACCTGTACTGGAAGCGGCCGGACAAGACCACCGACAACGTGGAGTTCGAATCCCTGCTGCGCTGGACCACCGGCGGCGGCTGGGATCCCTTCGTGGCCTTCGGCTTCAAGTCCCTGTTCGAGGACCTGACAGCCGATCCGAATCGCCCCCTGACGCTCAATCCCCTCGAGTTCAAGGAGTCGGTGGGTATTTCCCGCCAGTTGATCGCCACGGACAAGCGCTCCCTGCTGGTGCGGCTCGGCGCAGCCTTCAGTCAGAACAGCCGCAAGTACTACCCCAATGCCGCCCCGGACGACGCCACCGAGACGGTGACCAGCACCGAGGCCGCGGCCGAAATGATCACCGAGTACAAGGTGGCGGCCCTGGACGGCCGGGTGGACTGGGCGAGCAAGCTGACGCTGTCGCTGCCCCTGGACTACTCGGGCAAGTCGGTTTTCGAGGACGACATGGTGCCGGACGGCAGCCTGCCCGACGACATCGCCGACTACACCACGGCCATGGATGTGGACTTCGATAACACCTTCACCACCCACGTGACCAAGGTCATCTCCGTGGTCTTCGCCGTTCGCTGGGTGTACGACAAGTACGACAACACCGTCAAACCGGTGGTGGACGACAGCGGCGCCCTGACCAACGCGGACCTGGTCAGCAGGGCCATCCGCAAGGCCGGCCAGTTCAAGCAGACCATGGCGCTGGGCATCGGCTACTCCTTCTGACAGCATCCTGCGCCGTGCAAAGGGCCCCGGTTGCCGCCGGGGCCCTTTTTATGACCCACCGGAATGGAAGGCCTTATGCCGGAACCACTTGCTCGGGGTCGGCGCGCCAAATACCTTTGGCCGGAACCATGATCATTGGTCCGCCTCCGGGGAGGAGTTCGCATGCAACACTTCGACGTGGCCATCATCGGCGGTGGCCCGGCCGGCCGCGTGACCGTGCACACGCTGCACGAGGGGAACCCGGATCTGACCGTCGCGCTTTTCAAGGATGAGGAGATCAACGTCAATCGTTGCGCCGTGCCTTACGGCATCGACGGTACAAAGCCCCTCGAGAAATACCGGATCCCCAACTCCCTGGTCACGGACTTCGGGGCGGACCTGGTCGTGGGCCGGGTGGATCATGTGGACCCCGGGGCCGGGACCCTGGCCCTGGCCGACGGGCGCGTGTTCGGGTTCGACAACCTGGTCTTCGCCACCGGCGCCCGGCCCCTGGTGCCCCCGGTGCCCGGGGTGGATGCGCCGCGGGTGCTGCCGGTGCGATCCCTGCAGGACCTGGCTGTGCTGAGGGAAAAGGCGGCTACGCCGGTACGGGGGCGCGCCGTGGTGGTGGGCGGTGGCTACATCGGAATCGAGGTCGCCGTCGAACTGCACCGCATGGGCCTGGGGGTGACGGTTGTGGAGATGCTGCCGAGCATCCTGGCCCGGACCGCCGAACCGGAATTCGTCGGCCGCCTGACGGACGTCCTGCTGGATGCAGGCGTCGAGCTGAGGACCGGAGCGGCCGTGACCGCCTTTGCCGAACGCGGGGACGCCCTGGAGGTGGACCTGGATGACGGTGAATCCCTCGTCTGCGATTTCGCTGTGCTGGCCGTGGGGGTGCGGCTGAATACCGAACTGGCGGCCGCCGCCGGCCTGGAGGTTTCCGATTGCGGTATCGTGACCGACGACTTCATGCGGGCCGGGCGCGACAACATCTATGCGGCGGGAGACTGCGCGGCACTGAAGTCCCTGGTGACCGGATGTCCGGTCCGGGGCGAGTTCGGCACCGACGCCGTGTTTACCGGCCGCGTGGCGGGAGAGAACATCCTGGGGCGTTCCCGGCGTTTCCCGGG
>JALUJS010000267.1 GCA_027056825.1 Candidatus Krumholzibacteriia bacterium
GCAGTAGGTGCACTTGTAGTCGCAACCCTTGTGGATGGTGACCAGGTGGCTGTTGTTCACCGGGTACAGTTCGGGCGGCGCCACCAGGAGGCTGTTCTCGCGGTGGCCCGTCCGGACGGCCGGCGGCGCCTGTGTCCCCAGCTTCCGGTCCAGCAGGTCCGGCAGGTTGTCGTACTGGTCCACGCCGACCACCAGGTCCACCGGATGCGGCCCGGTGGTCAGTTGCTCCCCCATGCGCTCGGCCATGCACCCGCAGACCGCGATCACCGGCTGGGCCAGGCCGAGGCGCCGCCGCCCTTGCCTGATTTCCCCGATCCGGCTGAGCACCTTCTGTTCGGCGTGGTCGCGCACGCTGCAGGTGTTCAGCAGGATCACCGCGGCCTCGTCCGCCTCGGGCACCCGCCGGTAGCCGCGCTGCAGCAGGAGCCCGGTGATGGTCTGGCTGTCGTACACGTTCATCTGGCAGCCGTAGGTTTCGACGTGGAAGGGCGTGCCGGAACCGACGGCCTGGTCGGCCGCCGGCAGGGGAGTAAGGGTGGGCTGGAAGTCACTCATGATCGTCCTCCACGATATCGGCGTACAGGTGCCCGTCCCGTACCTCCCGGGGCCGGACCCGCAGGAGGGATCCCACCGTGCCGCCGTAGGGAACCAGCACGGTGGCGTAGTGCTCGGTGGTGGCCTGGCGATAGCCCGCGACATCTCCTTCGGCCTCCAGGACGGCCTCGCATTCCCGTCCCAGCAACAGGCTGTCGAACGCCGCGCGCTTGGTCGCGGCCAGCGAACGCAGGATCCCGGCCCGCTCGCTCACCGTCTCCGGATGGACGCGGCCGGTCATGTCCGCGGCGGCGGTGCCGGGCCGGGGCGAGAAGCGGAAGACGTGCAGGTAGGTGAAGGGCAGTTCCTCGACCATGCGCCGGGTCTCGGCGAACTCGGCGTCGCTCTCGCCGGGGAAACCGACGATGATGTCCGCCCCGATCCCGAAATCAGGGCGGATGGCCGCGATGTCCCGCAGGGCGTCCCAGGCTCGGCGTCCCCGGTAGGGGCGTTTCATGCGCCGCAGAACATCGTCGCTGCCGCTCTGCAGGGAGATGTGCAGGTGCGGGCGCAGGTGTGGATAGTCCCGGAACAGGCCGAGCAGATCGGGGCCGACTTCGTTGGGATGGATGCTGCTGAGCCGGACCCGCAGGTCGGGGAACTTCTCCAGGACGTGGCGCAGCATTTCCGGAAGGGAACGGCGGTTGGGCAGGTCCCGTCCGTACCCGCCCAGGTGGATGCCCGCCAGGATGGTCTCGTGGTAGCCGTGGTCCAGGAGGGTCTGCAACTGGGCGTCGATGTCTTCGAGGGTGCGCGACCGGCCGGGACCCCGCGCCTTCCAGATCAGGCAGTAGGTGCAGCGCAGGTTGCAGCCGTCCTGGACCTTGACGAAGGCGCGGCTGCGGCCGCTGAACTCGTCGATGAGGGGCGAGTCGAAGACCGCGTCGCGGGCGAAGTCGCCCACCGCCAGGGTGCGGCCCGTCTCCCCCAGCACCCGGGGCAGCCAACCGGCGACGTTGTCCTTCTCCGTGTTGCCCACCACCGCGTCGATCTCCGGGACACCGCGCAAGGCATCGGGCTGGGTCTGCGCGTAGCAGCCGGCCACCAGCACCCGCGCCGAGGGGGCGCGGCGCTTGGCCTGGCGCGCCAGGCGGCGGCACTCCTGGTCCGCCTTGGCGGTCACGGTGCAGCTGTTGAGGATGTAGAGGTCGGCTTCCTCGGTCCAGGCCACGACCTGCAACGGGACCAGGCGGGCCAGGCGCGTGCGGATACCCTCGGTGTCGTACTGGTTCAGGCGGCAGCCCAGGGTCTTGAAGGCCACGCGCAGCACCTCACCGGCCGGAAGCCGGTGACCGGGCATGGCGGCCAACTGGGACAGGACGGGCTGGTCTGCGGTGGACATGGCTCCTCCAAAGAAGAGGGACGGGGCCTGGACCCCGCCCCTCTCACAGGCGGTTGACTGAATCCCCGGCGCAAGGCGACGGCGGTCAGTCGCCCTCGCCTTCGGCCTGGGCGGCTTCGGCTTCGGGCGCGGCGAACTCGGCGGCCTCGCGGGCCAGAGCCTCGTCCTCGGCCTTGTCCAGCACCCGGTCCTCGTCCTCCTGGTCGGCGGCCTGGTCGGCGGCCACGACGTCCTCCAGGCGCGGGTGCGCCTCGATGAACGCGTTGACGGCATCCTCCCCGTCATCCTTCAGGCGCTCGGCCACCGACAGCACGATGCGCCGGTTCTCCACGTCCATCTTGATGACCTTCAGCTGCAGGGGCTCGCCCTCGCGGAAGTAGTACTGGGGCTTGTCCAGCTTGGGAATGCCCAGGTGGCCCAGGGGCACGAAGCCTTCCAGATCCTGCCCCAGCTCGACGATGATGCCGTGGTCCAGGATGCGGCTGACCGTGCCGTCGAGTTCGCGTCCCACCGGGTACTCGTCCGCCAGCGTGGGCCAGGGATTGTCCTGGAGCTGCTTGATGCCCAGGCTGATCCGCCGCTTGTTGCTGTCGATGTCCAGGATCTGCACCTTCAGGGTGTCGCCCCGCTTGAGCATCTCCTTGGGATGGCGGATGCGCCGCGTCCAGCTCATGTCCGAGATGTGGACCAGGCCGTCGATACCCTCCTCGACCTCGACGAAGGCGCCGAAGTCGGTCAGGTTGCGCACCTTGCCTTCGATGACCGAGCCCACCGGATAACGCTCGGACAGGGTCAGCCAGGGATCGGCCTCGCACTGCTTAAGACCCAGGGAGATCTTTTCGTTCTCCTTGTCGATCTTCAGCACCATCACGTCCACCTCGTCACCGATGGAGACGACCTTGGACGGATGCTTGATGTGCCGGGTCCAGCTCATTTCGCTGATGTGGATCAGGCCCTCGACGCCCTTCTCCAGCTCGACGAAGGCGCCGTAGTTGGTGATGCTCACCACGCGCCCGCGCACGATGCTCTCCTCGGGGTACTTCTCCTCGACGTTGTCCCAGGGGTACGGCTGCAGCTGCTTGAGACCCAGGCTGATGCGCTCGCGCTCCTGCTCGAAGTCCAGCACCTTGACCTCGATCTCCTGGCCGATGGCCACGACCTCGCTGGGGTGGCTGACCCGGCCCCAGCTCAGGTCGGTGATGTGCAGCAGGCCGTCGATGCCGCCCAGGTCCACGAAGGCGCCGAAGTCGGTGATGTTCTTGACCACGCCCTTGCGGACCTGGCCCTTCTCCAGCTCGGCGATGAGGGCGCGCTTCTTCTCCTCGCGCTCCTGCTCCAGGACGATGCGGCGGGACACCACCACGTTGCGACGGCGCTTGTTCTTCTTGATGATCAGGCACTGGATCTCTTCGCCGATCATGTCCTCCAGGTTCGGCACCTGGCGCAGGGCGACCTGGCTGCCGGGCAGGAAGGTATCCACGCCCCACAGCTTTACCACCAGACCACCCTTGATGCGGCGATCCACGATCCCGGTGACCACTTCGCCCGTCTCGTGGGCGGTCTTGATCTTGTCCCAGAC
>JALUJS010000268.1 GCA_027056825.1 Candidatus Krumholzibacteriia bacterium
ACCATTTCCATAGCAAGGAAAACCTCTTTCACGAAGTCTGCGCCCGCCGCTTCAGCGCCCAGCGGGACCGCACCCTGGATGCCCTGGCGCGTTTGCAGGAGGACGCCTCTTCCCCGCCGAATCTCGAAGCGGTGATCCATACCCTCGTGCAGCAGTACCTGGAGGGCACCCTGGCCACCGACGGCGGTCCCGGTTTCCTGATGGCCGTTTCCCGGGAACTGCACGAACCGGGCGCCAAGGATCACGGGGGCATGTTCAAGCAGATGATCCAGCCGGTGTTCGAAGGGTTCGCGGCGGCGCTCCAGGCGGCCGAGCCCCGGCTGGACCGGGACCGCCTGACCTGGGTCATCGCCAGCATCGTGGGCCAGATCCACCACTTCATCATGCGGTGGGTCAAGAAGGAGGCCTTGGATCCGCAAAGCGAGGCCTACACCATCATGCTGCGGATCTTTCCCGTACTCGGCAGGCCCCAGTCCGAATACATCCGCCAGGTCTCCGACCACATCACCGCCTTTACCGTGGCGGCCGTGGAGGGCATGGTCAGGGAGGAAAAGCCTTGAACCCAACCCGTATGACACGGTCCGCGCTCCCCCTGCTGGCCGCCATCCTCCTGCTGGCCGGTTGCGCAGTGGGGCCCGACTACCGGCGGCCGGACCTGGGCGCCGAAGTCCCCGGAACATGGTCCGCCCACCGGGACACCACCGCGGTCACCGCCTGGGATCCCGCGGTCGCGGAGGCCGGTAGGTGGTGGACCGCCTTCGGTGACGCAACGCTGGACAGCCTCGTGGACACCGCCCTGCGACGCAACAATGACCTGCAGGCCGCGGCTTCCCGCGTGGTGCAGGCCCGCGCCCTGGCCCGCGGCGCCGGATCCGAGCGCTGGCCCACCGTGGAGGTGGGCGGCTCGGCCAGCCGCAGCAAGTCGGCGAACCTGAACTTCCCCTCCTTCATCTCCCCGTACCTGAGTTCCTTCTCCGCCAGCGCCACCGCACGCTACGAGGCCGACCTGTGGGGCCGGGTGGCCCGGGGGGACGAAGCCGCCGTGGCCAACCTCCTGGCCGGGGAATACGACCGCGCAGCCCTGGCGCGGGCCATCGTAGCCGAGGTTGTCAACGGCTACGCCGCGGTGGGCGAACTGGGCGGCCGCGTCGCCCTTACCCGGCGGACCGTCAGCACCTACGAGCAGACCCTGCATTCGGTCCAGGAACGGTACGATAGGGGACTGGCCTCATCGGCGGACCTCGAGCTTGCGCGTCAGAACCTGCTGGCAGCCCGGGCGGCCCTATCGCCCCTGCGCCAGCAGCTTGGCGCGGCCCGCCGCCGCCTGGAGGTTCTCTGCGGGGCCTACCCGGAAGGCGCCGTGGCCACCGGCGGCGAGATCACCCTGGACAGCGGGCGCCTGCCGCCGGTGCCCGGCGGGCTGCCCTCGACCCTGCTGGACCGCCGGCCCGACCTGCGGGCAGCCGAGCTGCGCCTGCATGCCGCCGTGGCCCAGGTCGGCCAGGCCAAGGCCGCTCTCTACCCCCGGATCTCCCTGACCGCCGGCACCGGGTTCACGTCCCGTGACCTGGCCGATCTCGGCAAATCCGGCACCGACGTGTGGTCCCTGGTGGGCAACCTCGTCATGCCCCTGATCAACCGGGGAGCCACCAAGTCCCAGTACGAGGCGGCCAGGGCCCGGGCGGCCGAGGCGGCCTCCCAATACCGCGCCACGGTGCTGACGGCCTTCGCCGAAGTGGAAAACGCCCTGGAACTGGACAGCCTGCTGGCGCGGCAGGTCGCCGACCTGGCCGCGGCCGCACAGGCGGCCGAGGCGGCGGCGGACCTCTCCCGCCAACGGTACCGCGACGGGCTGGACAACCTGTTGATGATGCTCGAGGCGGAGCGGCGCGCCCTCAACACCGCAGGCCAGCTGCTGACCGCGCGCCGGCAACGGGTCGCCGCCCGCGTCGATCTCATCGTGGCGCTCGGCGGCCCCTGGGACGATTCCGGCGGTCCCACCGCTTACCCCTCTTCCGAACCGCAAGCCCAGCAAGGAGCAACACCGTGAAGCGCTCGACCCTGTTGCGAATCATCCTGCCGGCGGCAATCGTCCTGGTGGCCCTGTTCCTCAGCGCCCTGATGATCAGGATGAGACCCAAACCCGACAAGGAAGAGGCCCCCCGGGTGCGGCCCCAGGTGACCGCCCTGCCCGCGGTGCGCGCTGTCCGGCCCGTCCGGATCACCGGCTACGGCACCGTGGCCGCCAAGCGGCGCGTGGAAGTCACCCCCCAGGTCTCCGGCCGCGTCCTGGCGAAATCCCCGCGCTTCGAAGCGGGTGAATTCGTGGCCGCGGGGGACACCCTGCTGGTCATCGAGCAGACGGACTACCTGCAGGCGCGCGCCCTGGCCCGTTCGAACCTGGCCGCCGCGCGCACCGCGCTGGCCACCGCGGAACAGGAAGCCCGCGTGGCCCGCGAGGAATGGGAGCGCGTCCATCCCGGGGTCCAGGCCACCCCCCTGGCATTGCGCGAGCCCCAGGTCGCCCAGGCCCGCGCCGCCGTGGATGCCGCCGCCGCCGCCCTGGACCTGGCCGAGACCAACCTGGACCGCTGCTTTCTGACCGCGCCCTTCGACGGCCGTGTCGAAGCCTCCACCGCGGACATGGGACAGTACCTGCGGGCGGGCACCCCCGTCGGGGCCGTTTACGCCGTGGATATGGCCGAGATCACCGTGCCCGTGCCCGCCGCGGACATGGCCTGGATCCACACCGCCGACCCGGTCACCGGACAGGGAGGCGACCAGGTTGAGGTCCACATCGACTACGCCGGCCGCACCGTCTCGTGGACCGGTCGGGCCGCGCGCCTGGGCGGCCTGGTGGACGCGGCCTCGCGCCAGGTGCCGGTGGTCGTGGAAATTCCCGCTCCCTTCCGGCCCAACGACCGCAGGCCGGCCATGCTGCCGGGCATGTTCGCCACCGTGGTGTTCAGCAGCGCTCCTCCCCCCGGCGCCATCGCCATCCCCCGCGACGCCCTGCGCTCCGACGATGTCGTGTGGATCGTCACCCCGGACAGGACCCTGGACATCCGGCCGGTGGACGTGGCCTACGCGGGGGTGGACCAGGCCCTGATCACCGCAGGTGTGGAGCCCGGCGAACTGGTCTGCACCAGCAACCTGCAGATGGCCGTCCAGGGCATGGCCGTCAGGTTGCCGCAGGACCCGCGGAAGATGGCCGACGCGGGCACCGACAGCGCCTCCGCCGACAGCACCGCCACGACGGGGAGCGGACGATGAGCGGACTTATCAAGTGGTTTTCCAACAATCACGTGGCGGCCAACCTGCTGATGATCACCATCGTCGTCGCCGGCCTGATGAGCGCGAAATCCATCAAGCAGGAGGTCTTTCCCGACATCGAGATGGACATGATCTCGGTGACGGTCCCCTATCTCGGCGGCACGCCCTACGACGTCGAGCAGGGCGTATGCCTGGTGGTCGAGGACAAGCTGCAGGGCATCG
>JALUJS010000269.1 GCA_027056825.1 Candidatus Krumholzibacteriia bacterium
AGCATGGCCCACGCCCGCTTCGGCGGCCGCCCCGGCACCGGGATCAGGCACAGCATGTCCGCCCCGTACGGGGTCACCGCCAGCAGGACAAAGACCGCGCCCAGGCTGATGGTCGTCCTGCCGGTGCGGCCGCCGAAGCGGGCGTGGGCCATGCTGCCGCCGGCGCCGTGGCACACCGGGAAACCTCCCAGCAGGCCGATGACGACATCCAGCAGGCCGATGGAACCGGCCAGGCGGGCCACGGTGACACGCCCGGCCCGCTCGCCGAAGCTGACCCGGCACACATCCTCCTCGGCGATGACGGCGTTGCCCAGGGTCAACGGCAACTGGGGCAGCATGAGCAGGAAGAACGCCTGGCCCAGCAGGCGCCACTGGGGAAGGGACAGGGCCACCACGCCGGCCCCCCGGCTGTCAGGCAGATCCGCCCGCCCCAGGACAACGCCGACGAGCAGCCCGCCGGCGATGATGCCCAGGACGACGCCGGGCCGCGACCGCAGACGCGGCAGGACCAGCAGCAGAACGATGATCCCCACGGCCACCCAGGAAACCCAGGCCGGGACCTGGGACCCCCGCAGCAGGAACGGGTGGCCGGCCACAAGCGACCAGGCCTTGCGGGCCAGCATCAGGCCGATGCCAAGCTGCACCCCGCGCACCAGGGGGGCGCTGAAGGCCCGGCGGATCAGGGGCACCACGCCGGTGACCGCCAGCAGCAGGAACAGGACGCCGTACCCCACCGCCGCGGTGGTCAGGACGGCCGGGCCCACCGCGCCGGAGATGACGATCACGGCCATGGCTTTCAGGGGCTGGATGCTCACCGGGACCCGGTAGAACAGGCCGGTCAGGATGTAGGCCGCCCCCCACAGGAAGAAGATCCGCCCCGGGGGGAAACCGGCGGTGACCACCAGGGCGTAGGCCAGGGGAATGGTGATGCCCAGGTCGCCCACCGCACCGCTGATCTCGGTCTTCCAGCTCCATCGCGGAGCGGATGGTGGCATGGGTCAGCGCTCCCAGTCCAGCAGGCAGGATGGCACGATTTGCCCCGGATCCGCTCCCGCGGCGTCCCGGTCGATCTCCACCAGCAGGTCCGCCAGCGCCAGACTGCTGAGCATGTGGGATTCCTGCAGGCTCTTCACGTCGGCCACCAGCGTGTCCCCGCGGCGTTCGAGAACGGCGCGCAACCAGTTCAGGCGACCTTTCTTCTTGCGCACGGCCGACCCGAGGGCCACCGGCAGGACGGGATCCCGTGGCTCGGCGCAGCCCATCATCGCCCGCAGGGCGGGCTTGACCAGTTGGTGGAAGCCCACCAGGGCCGAGACGGGGTTGCCGGGCAGGGAAAAGACCGGCACGCCGCCGGGGCCGAGGCCGTAAAGGTTGGGCTTGCCCGGCTTGACGGCCATGCGGCTGAACAGGGTCTTGACGCCCAGCTCCTTCCGGGCGTCGGCGGTGTGGTCATGATCGCCCACCGAGGCGCCGCCCACGGTGATCACCACATCGCTCCAGCGCAGGGCCGCGCGCAGGGACTGCTTCAGGGCGGACTTGCGGTCACGGACCCGGCGGTGCCGGATCGCGGCGATTCCCAGCGCGGCCAAGGCGGCGTTCAGCGCCGGGCCGTTGGCGTCGTGGATCCTTCCGGGAGCCAGCTTCTGTCCCGGGGCCAGCAACTCGTCCCCCATGGTGATCAGCGTCACTTTCGGCAGACGGCCGACGCGGACCCGGTCCAGCCCCAGCGAGGCCAGCACCCCGATCACCGGAGGCGTCACCCTCACGCCCGCCGGCAGGATGACGTCGCCCTTGCGGTATTCCTCGCCCTTGCGCCTGATGTTGGCGCCCGGCCGCGCGGGCGCGCGAAACACCGCCCGGTCACCGTCGGACTCCACCACCTCCACGATGACCACCGCGTCGGCGCCGCGGGGCAGGCGCCCGCCGGTGAAGACGCGCACGGCCCGGCCCTTTTTCAGCGTGATGGTCCGGCCGTCCCCCGCGGGCAGCTCCCCGGCAACCTCCAGGGAGACCGGCGCGGTGTCCGTGGCCGCGGCCAGGTCGACAGACCGCACGGCGAAGCCGTCCATGGCCGACTGTTCGAAGCGGGGGGAATCCAGCGGCGCCTTGACGGGCGCGGCGAGATAACGGCCGCGGGCCAGGGCCAGGGGAACGGCCTCGACACCCAGGGGGCGGCAGGTGTCCAGCACGATGCGCAACGCATCGGGATACGGAGTCAATCCGGTCGCGTCACCGGAGCAGCAGGATGTTCGCGGCAAGGTTCACACTCCCGTCAAACGGCCATGTCCCTGAGCTGGGCGTCGATGCTCACCGGCTGGCCCGGGGCGATCTTCCCGCCGGACAGCACGCGGCAGAAAATCCCCTCGCGGGGCATGATGCAGTCGCCGGTGATCTTGCGGATGGCGCAGCCGTGATGGCATTCCTTGCCGATCTGGGTGACCTCCAGGACGGCCTCTCCCACGTTGATGCGGTCGCCGATGGCCACACCGGCCAGGTCGACCCCCTCGGTGATCAGGTTCTCGGCGAAGGCTCCGTCGGCCAGCTCCGGCATGAGCGCGCGCACCTTGCCGATGCTTTCGGACGGCAACAGGGACACCTGGCGGTGCCAGTTGCCGGCGTGAGCGTCGCCTTCGATACCGTGCCCCGGCCTCAGAACCGCGTCCGGCACCGACTGCTTGACCGTGCCTTTTTCCGGGCTGATGCAGATCGCTTTCAGAACACCCATGATTCCATCCTTTGTCCACGCCTCGCCCACCGGCGAAGGCTGTTCAACCACCAATGCTCGCCATGCTGTCCAGGTGGACGGCGGCGGCCGCAAAACCGTCGGGATGCCGCCGGGCCAGGGCCCCGCGAATCGCCGCCAGGATCATCGCGTCGTCGGCCCCGTCGCGCAGCATGGCCTTCAGATCGACCGCGGGCTCTCCGTAAAGACAGGTCCGCAGGCGCCCCCGCGCGTCGATGCGCAGGCGGGAGCAGTCGCCGCAGAAGGTGCGGCTGTGGCCCCGGATCACGCCGATGCGACCGGCATGCCCGGGAATCGTGAATTCGTCGGCCACCGCGCCGGCCTTGCGGGGGACGGTCCGCAGTTCCAGGCGCTCCTGCAGATGCGCGATGATGGCGTCCCCGCCCATGGTCCGCATGGGTTTGCCCGAACCGTCGAAGCCCATGGCCTCGATGAAGCGGACGGTGACCGGGCGCTCCCGGGTGAGGGCGGCAAAGTCCACCAGCTCGTCGTCGTTGACCCCCGGCATGACCACCATGTTGATCTTCAGCCCCAGTCCGGCGGCCAGCACGGCATCCAGGGCGGCCAGGACCCGGTCATGGCCCCGGCGACGCGTGATCCGTTCCCACTTGTCGGGGTCCAGGGAATCGAGACTCAGGTTGATGCGCCGGACGCCCGCGGCCTGCAGGGCGTCCAGGTGATCGCCCAGGAGCAGCCCGTTGGTCGTCAGCAGGACTTCCGGCCGCGTGGGCAGGTCCCCCAG
>JALUJS010000270.1 GCA_027056825.1 Candidatus Krumholzibacteriia bacterium
GTCGTTGGCCTCGTCGGCCGTGTGCATGCGCATCAGTTCCTCGACCAGACCCCTGGCCTCGGTCCGTGCGGTCCAGCGGATGACTTGCTTGATCTTGGGCAGGGCCACGCCGTGGGTGCTGATCTCGTCCAGCCCCAGGCCCAGCAGGGTTTCGGCCAGGCGGGTCTCCGAACCCATCTCCCCGCAGATCCCCACCCAGATGCCCCGCTCGTGCCCGGCCCGCACCACCCGGTCCAGGGAGCGCAGGACAGCCGGGTGCAGGGGCTGGTAGAGATAGGACACGCGTTCGTTGCCCCGGTCCATGGCCAGGGTGTACTGGATCAGGTCGTTGCTGCCGATGCTGAAGAAGTCGCACTCGGCCGCCAGCAGGTCCGCGGCCATCACCGCGGCCGGGGTCTCGACCATGATCCCGATCTCCAGGTCCCCGCCGTGTTCGACGCCCGCGGCGTCGAGTTCGGCCACGGCCTCGCGGCATACCTCGCGGGCGGCGCGCAGCTCCTCCACCCCGGTGATCATGGGAAACATCACCTTGACCGGGCCCCGCGCGGCGGCCCGCCAGATGGCCTTGACCTGGGTCTTGAACATTCCGCGGTTGGCCAGGGAAAAGCGGATCCCGCGCCAGCCGAGGAAGGGGTTGTACTCCCGCTTGGCGCCGAGATAGTCGGAGACCTTGTCGCCGCCGACATCCAGGGTGCGGAAGACCACCGGACGCCCGTCCATGCGCCGGACGATTTCCCCGTAGACGGCGACCTGCTCGTCCTCGGTGGGAATGGTGCCGTGCTGGAAGAAGAGATACTCGGTCCGCAGCAGGCCCACGCCCTCGGCCCCGCGGGCCAGGGCCTCGTCCACCTCCAGGGGCAGTTCGATGTTGGCCATCATGCGCACCCGATGCCCGTCCGGGGTGACCGCAGGCAGGTCCTTCAGGTAGGCCAGCTTCTCGTTGACCACGACCTGTTGCCGGGTGAGCATCCGCATCCGTTCGCAGGTGGCTTCGTCCGGCTCGACGATCAGCCGCCCCTCGTTGCCGTCGATGGCCACCGTGACGCCGGCCCGCAGACCGCCGGCGCGGTTCTTCAGGCCCACCACCGCGGGCACCCCCAGGGACCGGGCCAGGATGGCCACGTGGCTGGTGCTGCCGCCCGCGTCCATGACGAAGCCCAGGATGTTGTCGCGCCCGAGGGCCGCCGTGTCGCTGGGAGCCAGGTTCCGCGCCGCCACGATGGACGGTTCGGCCGGCGGGGCCAAGGGCTCGGGTCCGGCCCCGGGAAAAGCCCGCAGGACCCTCTGTTCGACATCCTGCAGGTCGTTGATGCGCTCCCGGAAGGTGGGGTCCTCCATCTCCAGGAAACGGGACACGATGTCGCCCACGGCGCGGCTGAAGGCGGCCTCGGCGTTGATCCGCTCCCGTCTGATCACCGTCTGGGTGGCGTCCCACACCAGTTCGTCCTCGAGGATCAGCAGCTGGCTGGCCAGGATGTCGGCCTCCTGGGCGCCCAGCTCGGCGGACAGGCGGTCCACCAGGGACTGGATCTGGCGCCGGGCCTCGGCGACCGCCGCCCGGAAACGCTCGATCTCGGCCGGAATGTCGGCGGCTTCGATCAGCCGCCGACGGGGCACGATGACCCTGCGGGAGACCGGGTGCACCGGTCCCAGGGCATATCCGGGGGAAGCGGCGATGCCCTGCCAGGTCTTCACGTCAGACGTCCTGTTCGGGATGGGCCAGGTCCACGGAAATCAGGTGGGCCACGGCGGCGGCGGCCTCCTGCTCGTCCACGCCGTCGACCTCGATTTCGACCTCGGCGCCGAATTCCGCCGCCAGGCTGGCCAACCCCATGATGCTCTTGGCGTTGGCGACCTTGCCGTCGTACCGGATGGTCACATCGGAAGCGAAGGTCTTGGTGAGTTTAACGATCCGTCCGGCAGCCCGAAGATGGAATCCCACGGGATCCGCCACGGTGGCGACGACAGTTTTCAAGACCGGGGTCCCTTGCAGATGTTGAGGAACTTACGTGTTTTCATAATCTAGCCTCCCGTGACCAAAAGCGCAAAACCCACGACCGCCGCCAGAAGGGACGCCAGCAGACCCAATCCCTCACCCGGGAGGCGGCGTTTGAGCAGGCGGGGCGCAAACCATCCCAACAGGGCGCCCAAGCCCAGGACCAACCCTCCGGATCCCTCCCCCGCGCGGGGATAACCCACCGCCAGGACCACCGCCAGAAAGCCCAGGCAGACCAGCGCCGTCCGCTTGGCCAAGGCGATGACCCGGTGCCAGAGAGGGTTTCCCAGCAGGACCGGAATGTCCAGACCGCTGCCGTAACCGGCCTGCAGGGACCACCAGCGCAGGGTCAGCTGGCCGGCCAGGAAGACCAGGAAGGTGGCCAGGACCCCGGCGACACTGCCCCGCAGGGCCCACAGGCAGGCGACCAGCGTTACGCCAGGCCGCAGGCCGAGCCAGAACAGTTGGTCGCCCAGGGACGCGAAGGCTCGGCCCAGGGAGTC
Source organism: Candidatus Krumholzibacteriia bacterium (assembly GCA_027056825.1). Classification (GTDB taxonomy): domain Bacteria; phylum Krumholzibacteriota; class Krumholzibacteriia; order LZORAL124-64-63; family LZORAL124-64-63; genus JAHJTW01. The sequence goes on from JALUJS010000270.1 coordinate 2,500, forward strand.
CCGGTACGTGGCCAGCATGGCCCGGGTCAGGCTCGCGTCGCCGGCGGCCCGGTCCTCCTCCAGCCGCAGCAGGCCGCCCACCAGGAAACCCGCCAGGTAGGGATTGGTGTTGAAGTAGTCGAAATAGCGCCGGAAGAAGCGCCGGCGCGCGTCCACGTCCCAGCGGCGGTCGCGCAACCAGGGCAACATGCAGAAGACCAGGCCGAGGTTCTGCATGCGCTGGGGATTCCACGACCCCTGCAGGGTCAGCAACCGCGCCCAGGCGCGCCGCCGCAGCCCCGTGGCCAGCCGCCGGCTCACGAGGACACCCCCCGCACCGCCACGGCCAGGAGCATACCGGCGGCCACCCATACCCAGGCCCTGCGGCTGTTGAAGCGTTCCCACAGGGAACCCAGGCCGGCGCCGCACAGCAGCAGGGGCAACCAGGCGACCCAGCGGCCGCAGAAGGGGCCTGCGACCCGCAACAGGGTCAACCAGGCCTCCTGCACCAGGAGCAGGAACAGGACGCTCAGGACCGCACCGCGCAGGAAGGTGAGCGTCAGGCAACGCCGGTGCAGGGATTCGAGGCGCCGCATGTCGCCATCGCGCAGGGAGAGCCTTCCTTCGTGCATCCAGAGCCCGAAGGCCGCCCTCTCGGCGGTGATGAGCCAATGCCCGGCGAGGCTGAGCAGCAGGACCCCCAGCAGCAGCCATCCCCACAGGACAGCGTCGAGGAATCCCGGGCCGAACCCTGTCCGGTCCGGCTGCAGCTTCGCCGCGGCCCCCGTCACCGCCACCGTCGCGGTCACCGCATCCCCCACGAAGGACTGGCCCACCGGCAGGTTGGCCGCCAGGATCAACTGCAGCGGCACCCCAAGGGCCAGACCCAGGTCGGGACGCCCCCAGACCAGGCCTGTCAGCAGGGCCGCCGGCAGCGGCTGGCTCAGCCACGACTGCACCACCGCGCTCTCGTCCAGGCAGAGCGCGCCACCCAGCAGGGCGGTCAGCGCCATGGCGCTCCAGACCGGATCGGGGGACGCCAGGGCCGGCAGTTGCAGCAGCGCGATCATGGTTCCAGAAATTCCCGCACCAGGGCCTCGTCCACAACGAACTCCCGCCCGCCGGGCACCTGCTGGGCCGTGATGGACACTCCGGAAGCCAGGAGCCTGGCGAGGGATTGGGCCTCCAGTTCGTCAAGGTATACGAAGGGTAGGACCTCCCTGCGCCCGGGGGCGATGTGGAGACCCCCGAGGTTCACATGGGTGACGGGTGCCCCCATGCGCACCAGGTCGGCCATGGCCGACACCGAGCCGGTCAGCAACAGGATCCTCTCGTCCGCGGGGCCGGAACACAACAGGTTCACGGCCTCGGCGACCGAACAGATGGTGGCGGTGATGTGGGGAGGAACGCTGCTGGCGTAGACCCGGGCCTGCCACGCGTCGGCGGCCACGGCGTTGTCGGCCAGCAGGATGCGGTCCGGATGCAGTTGCTGGCACCAGCCGACGGTGACCTGGCCGTGGATGAGGCGGTCGTCCACCCGCGCCAGGACCACCGTCACGACACGCCGCCCAGGCGGGTGATGGCGTCGCGGCCCCGGGTCACCAGCCGGGCGACCAGTTCATCCGGATCGAGATCCTCCCGCCAGGAGAGGAAAGCCAGGAGCATGGCCAGGTTGACCCCGCTGAGGATCACCACCGGCTCGCCGGGACGGGTGGCCAGCATGGCGGCGTTGGCGCAGCTGCCGCCGTGATCGTCGATGAAGAGCACCGCCGGAGCAATGGTCCCGCTCTCCGGATCGGCCCCGTCCTCGAGCCAGCCGCGGATCTCGGCGGTCAGGTCGGAGGCGCTCTTGCCGTGGTTGGTCATGGCCGTCAGCCCGTGCTGCGGACCCGTGATCATCTCGACGACCCGGACCAGTTCCCGGCCCAGGTCTCCGTGTGTCGCCACCAGACCACGCATGGCGCATCCACCTCCGGTCTATTCCCGATCCTGCTCCAGGTAGTGGCGCAGGCGGTCGCTCTTCTTCATGGTCTCGATGATGCGGTCGTTCAGGGCCTGGGCCGCATCGTAGCCGTAGATCTTGAGCATGAAGTTCAGGGCGATGACCTCGCTGATCACCGTGATGTTCTTGCCCGGGAACAGGGGCACGAGCACCTGGGGAATGTTGACGCCCAGGATCTCGGTGAAGCGGTCCTCCATCCCCACGCGCTCGTAGTCGGCGCCCTCGTCCCATTCCTGCAGCCGCACCTCCACCTCGATGCGCTTCTGCATGCGGATGGAGCGGATGCCGAAGATGGCCTGGACATCGATGACCCCCACGCCGCGGATCTCCAGGTGGTGGCGCAGGACCTCGCGGTAGCGGCCGATGAGCACGTCCTCGCCCGTGCGGACGATCTCGACGATGTCGTCGGCCACCAGCCTGTGGCCCCGCTCGATGAGGTCCAGGGCGCACTCGCTCTTGCCGATGCCGCTGCGGCCGGTAAAGAGCAGGCCCACACCGTAGACGTCCACCAGCGTGCCGTGGACCTCCATCCGGGGTGCGAACATCCTGGCCAGATGCAGGGTCAGCTCCCGCTGGAATTCCATGGCCGGAAGCGCCGAGCGCACCAGCGGGAAACCGCGTTCGCGCGCCAGTTCCACAACGGCCACCGGGACGTCCTGGTCGCGGGCGATGAAGATCACCGGGGGGCGCAGGTCCAGGACCCGGGCCATGGCCTCCCGCTGCCCCACCGGATCCAGGGAGTTGAGGTACGCCGCCTCGGACTCGCCGAGGACCTGGATGCGCTGGGCGCGGAAATTTTCGGCGAAGCCCATCAGGGCCATGCCGGGCCGGTGGACGTCCTGGGCCGTGATGGACACGGGATCGGCGGGCATCTCCCCCAGCAGATCCAGCAGGAGGGGCTCCCGCAGGGTCTCATACAGGGACTGGACGGTAACTTCGGGTGTCAATGAGCGTCCGGTCATGCCCTACTGCCCGGCCTCCATGTGCGCCAGGGAACCGTCGGCTCCCCGGTAGACGACGGCGACGCGCCCGTTGGCGGCGTTGCGGAAAACCAGGAAGGGGTCGTCCGCGGCCTGGAAGGCCTCCCGGGCCTCCTCGAGGCTCATGTCCCTGAGGACGAAGGTGCGGGGATTCTCCTCCTGTTCGTCGCCGAGCAGGCCGCCCTCCTCGACCATGACGCGTCCCAAGCCTGCTTCGGCGCTTTTCTGCCGGGCGGAGATCTTGCCCTTGAACTTCGTCAGCTGCGTGCGGAGGTTCTCGACCATGTCGGCCACGGCCAGCTCGGGTTCGCGGGCCTCGCCGCCGGCCCGGAACTCCCGGTTCTTCAGGAAGAGCAGGCCCTCGGCTTCGAAGATGCCGGCGTCGCGGGTCACCGTGACCCGCACCGACTGCACCGGCCGGGGGCTGAACTTTTCCAGCTTCTGCAAGGCGGCCTCGATCATCTCGCGCTGCTCGTCACCGAGGGTGAAGTGGCGATCGATGATTTCCATCTGCATGGCGTTCCTCCTTGTGTCTAGAACTGCTTGCGCATCCGGGCGCTCAGTATTCCCAGTTGCTCTCGGTACTTGGCGACGGTGCGGCGGGCGATCTTCAGCCCCCGCTCCTGCAGGATATCCACGATCTTCTTGTCGGAGAGCGGCTTGGCCGGGTTCTCCTTGCTGATGATCTCCTGGATCATGATCTTGACGGCCTTGGCCGCGACCTCCTGGCCGTCCTGGGAATCCAGGCCGGCGCTGAAGAAGAACTTCAGGGGGAAGACCCCTCGCGGGGTCTGGACGTACTTCTGGCGCGTCACGCGGCTGACGGTGGATTCGTGCATCCCGATCTTCGAGGCGATCTGCTGGAGGGTCAACGGCTTGAGGGCGATGGCGCCCTTGCTGAAGAACTCCTTCTGCTCCTCCACGATGGCCTCCATGACCTTGATCATGGTCCGGCGGCGCTGCTCGATGGTCTTGATCACCCACTCGGCGTGGCGCTTCTTCTCGTCGATGAACTTGACGGTGTCCTCGTTGCGCGTGGTCGTGTTCTCGTAGGCCTTGCTGACGCGCAGCCGCGGAAGGTTGGAGTCGTTGAGGTAGACGGCGTACTCCTCCGGGTCCTCGTTGACCTTCACCACTTCCAGATCCGGAACCACCGCGCGCGCGCCGTCACTCTCGGCCGCCAGGCCAGGCCGGGGATCCAACTCGCCGATGCGCTGGGCGATCTCCTGGACCTCCCGGGGCGTGATCTTCAGGGCCCGGGAGATATCGGCGAAGCGCCGGTTGATCAGGTTGTCGAAGTGGTCGCGGATCAACGTCGCTTCCGGCGATTCGCTCTGGCCCCGCGCCTCCAGCTGCAGCAGCAGGCACTCGCGGATGTCGCGGGCCGCCACCCCGGGCGGATCGAAGCCCTGGATGATTTTCAGGACGGCCTCCACCGCCGCCTCGTCCACCTCGAAGAACGCGGCGATCTCCTCCACCGGACAGCCCAGCAGGCCGTCCTCGTTGAGGCAGCCGATGATGTATTCCCCGATTTCCCGCTCCAGGCCCTCGGGCACGGCCAGGTGCAGCTGCTGGGTGAGGGTCTCCTGGCCGGAAGGGATGTACTTCTGCGGCCGCTCGAGGTCGTCCTCCTCGTCGTAGCCCCGCTCGTTGGCCAGGCCGCGGAAGCCCTCCTCCCAGCTGTCGCCCCAGTCCCGCTTCTCGTCCTGGGCTTCCGGCTCGCCGGCGCGGACATTCTCCTCGAGCTTGGAGATCTCCCGGTCCAGACGGTCCTCGGCCTCCAGCTCGTCCTCCGGCTCGACCTCCTCCAGCAGGGGGTTTCCCTGCAGCTCGTTGCGCAGGATCTGCTCGAGTTCGAGAGTCGGAACCTGCAACAGCTTGAGCGCCTGCTGCAGGCGTTGGGTCATGACGAGCTGCTGCCGCAGCTGCATGCTTTGTCGCAGGCCGATGTTGGGGCCCATCCTCATCCTCCGGTGTGCCTGGCGGCACGGTGTCGTTATCAAAGCCTGAACTTGTCCCCAAGATACAACATGCGGGCCTTTTCCGAACCCACGATCTCCTCGGCGGTGCCCGACAGCTCGATCCGGCCCTCGAACAGGATATAGGAGCGGTCGGTGATGCTCAACGTCTCGCGCACGTTGTGGTCGGTGATCAGCACCCCCAGGCCCCGCTCCCGCAGCTGCACGACGACCGATTGCAGGTCGGCCACGGCGATGGGATCGATGCCCGCGAAGGGTTCGTCCAGCAGCATGAACTTGGGGTTGGTCACCAGGGCGCGGGCGATCTCCACCCGGCGCCGCTCCCCGCCGGAAAGCTGGTAGCCGCGGCTCCTGCGCAGGTGCTGCACCCCCATCAGTTCCAGCAGCTCGTCCAGGCGGCGCGCCCGCTCGGCCTTGTCCAGCTTCAGCTGCTCCAGGATGGCCAGGACGTTCTGTTCCACGGTGAGTTTGCGGAAGATGGACGACTCCTGGGGCAGGTAGCCGATCCCCAGCCGGGCGCGCTTGTACATGGGCAGCCGGGTGATCTCCCGCCCGTCCAGGAAAACCTCGCCCCCGTCCGGAGTGATGAACCCCACGATCATGTAGAAGGACGTGGTTTTGCCGGCGCCGTTGGGCCCGAGCAGACCCACCACCTCGCCCTGCCGCAGTTCGAGGTCCACGCCGTCGACCACCGCCCGCTTGCGGTAGATCTTCCGCAGGCCCTTCACCTCGAGGAGGGAACCACCCGGGTTGTCCATCAACGCCCTCCGCCCTGCTCGGGTTCCTGGTCGGCGATCTCGCTTTTGAAGCTGCGCTTGATCTCAAAGTAGTCCAGATCGGGGGAAGCTTCCATGCCGATACCGGTGGCCACCCCGTCGGGCCAGGTATAGTGGTCGTAGACGTCGTTGGTGATCAGGCGCGTCTGGTTGTCGTAGAAAAGTTCGGATGTTTCCAGGCGACGGCCGTCCTCGGTCTCGACCACGACGTTGCCCCAGGCGTGGATGTTGCGGCTGTCCGGCTGGGCGCGACCGCTGTCGGCGGTCAGGGTGGAGAAGACCGCGTCGTCGCGGTAGAAGTCCATGGTCAGGTCGATGAGCAGGACCTCGTCCTGCCCGGCGAACTCCTCCATGCGGCGGCTGCGCAGAACCCACTTGCGGACGCCCTCGTCCGTTTCCACCGTGACATGGTCGTTGAAGACCTGCTCCAGTTTCGGGCCCTTGTCGGCCGGGGGCGCCGACGGTTCTCCCCCGCCGTCGCCACAGCCGGGCACAAGCAGCCAGCAGCCCGCAAGGACAGCCAGGAGAACGAGGGTTAGGGGGGCAGGGCGCATGCAATCATCCTTTCCGTCGCCAGCGCTCATGAAACCACACCCACTGCCCGGGGTTCCGGCGCACGAAGCTTTCCAGCGCATTCTGACATTCCCGGTGCAGGCGTTCAACCCGGGCCTGGTCCGGTTTGTCATCGGCCGGGACGGCATCCTCATTGAGGACGCGGCCGCGCATGATCACGTGTTTGCCGCCGGACCCGTCCCAGGCCATGGCGATCGGCAGCAGGGGCACGCCCCGGCCGACCGCGAACCGCACCACCGCGTCGGGCGTGGGAGCCGGGTGTCCGAAGAAGGGGACCGCCGGGTCGGTGTCGTCCAGCTTCTGGTCCAGCAGCACCGCCGCGACGCCTCCGGCGCGGACATGGCGCAGGACCGGCGCCAACCCCTGGCGCCGAGGCACCGGCAGAAGCCCCAGGGCGCGCCGGCGACGCTCCAGCATGGCGTCGACCGGCGGGTTGTGCACCGTACCCGTGACCACGGCCAAAGGGCCCAGCCCCCGGCGCTCCAGCAGGTGGGCGACCCGCGCTCCAAGCAACTCCCAGGCCCCGATGTGTGCGGTCACCAGGATCAGTCCCCTGCCCCGGGCGGTGAGCCCGACCAGTTGGTCGTCCAGCGTACCGAAGCGCTCCACCTCACCGGCCGGTGCGCCGAAAAGGCCGTCCCGGCCGACCAGCCTCCCGGCGGCCATCATGTCATGGAAGTTGCTTCCCAGCAGCACGGCCGACCGCGCCAGGATCTCCGCCCGCTTTCCGGGGTCGACTTCGGGCAAGGCCAGCGCCAGGTTGTCCGCCGCCCGGGCCCGCTCCCGCGGCCGCAGCCTGAAGGCCGCGCGCCCCAGCATCCCGCCGCACCGGCGGCCCCACCCCGGGGGCAGGACGTCGAACACCGCCAGGACCGCACGCGCCAGCAGCCACCACCCGCGGCGGCGCAGGCGCCGGAGGGCCGATACCCGCGACCCGGTCAGAGGAGCCCCGCCTTCAGCACGTCGTGGATGTGCAGCAGCCCCACGGGCCGGCGCTCGGCATCGGTCACGATGAGGAGGGTCACCGGACCTTCGGCCCGGTGCTCCATGATGCGCAGGGCCGACAGCGCCAGCATGTCCGCATCGACCGTGGTCGGATCGGGATTCATGACCTCGGTGATGGGCAGGTCCAGGGCGTCGCCACGGGCCAGCAGGACTCTCTTGACGTCGCCGTCCACGCAGATGCCCCGCAGGATGCCCTGGCCGTCGACGACGCAGACGCCGCCCAGGCGCTTGTCCACGATCTCCGGGAGGGATTCGCGCAGGGTCATGTCGTCGGTGACCACCGGCAGTTCGTCCCCCGTGTGCATCAGTTCGCCGACCCGCACCAGGAGGCTGCGGCCCAGGACGCCGCTCGGGTGGAACATGGCAAAATCCTCGGCCTTGAAGCCGCGCAGCCGGATGAGGGCCACGGCGAGGGCGTCGCCCATGGCCATGGCCGCCACGGCGGTGCTGGTGGGCGTCAGGTTCAGGGGGCAGGCCTCGCGCTCCACGGGCACCGGCAGGACCAGGTGGCAGGCCTCGGCCAGGGGAGAACCTTCAGCGCCGGTGACGGCCAGGGTCCGCATGCGGAACTGCCGGCAGCGGGCCGCCAGGCTTACCACTTCCTGGTTGTTGCCGCTGCGGGAAACCGCCAGCAGCAGGTCCGCCTCGCGCACGATGCCCAGGTCCCCGTGGGCCGCTTCCACCGGGTGGATGAAGTGGCTGGGAGTGCCCGTGCTGGTCAGGGTGGCCGCCAGCTTCCTGGCCACCAGGCCGGACTTGCCGATGCCCGTGACCAGGACCATACCCCGGCACTCCAGGAGTTCGCGCACCGCGGCGGCGAAGCGCCCGTCGAGGGACTCGCCCACTCCGGCGAGGGTCCGGGCCTCCTGGGAGAAGACCTCCCGGCCCATGGCGATCACGGCGGTCTCGTCGGCGGCCGCGGCCCTGGCGTCGGCTT
>JALUJS010000271.1 GCA_027056825.1 Candidatus Krumholzibacteriia bacterium
TTCTCCCACCGCCTGCCGGCCGACCTGGTGGTGAAGAAGAAGGCCCACCGCGACATCGCGGAAAAGATCTGGAAGCTGCCCGAGGGCACCATTCCCGGCAAGCCCGGCTACCACGCGGTGCTGATGATGCGCATGCTCCACGACGGCAAGGTGGACGCCTACTGGCAGATGTGCAACAACCAGATGCAGGCCGGCGCCAACATGAACAACGAGACCTATCCCGGGTACCGGAACCCCAATGCCTTCGTGGTGGTTTCGGATCCCTACCCCACGGTCTCCGCGCAGGCCGCCGATCTGGTGCTGCCCACCGCCATGTGGGTGGAGAAGGAGGGCGCCTACGGCAACGCCGAGCGGCGCACCCAGTTCTGGCGCCAGCAGGTGAAGGCGCCGGGCGAGGCCAAGTCCGACCTGTGGCAGATCATGGAGTTCTCCAAGCGCTTCAAGATGGAAGAGGTTTGGCCGCCCGAGCTGATGGCCAAGGCGCCCGAATACCAGGGCAAGACGCTGTACGAGGTGCTGTTCGAGAACGGCCAGGTGAACCAATTCCCCTTCGAGGGCAAGATCACCGACGACCGCGGCAACGAGTACGACAACGACGAGTCGGCCCACTTCGGTTACTACGTGCAGAAAGGGCTGTTCGAGGAGTACGCCTCTTTCGGCCGCGGTCACGGCCACGACCTGGCTCCCTTCGACATGTACCACAAGGCGCGCGGCCTGCGCTGGCCGGTGGTGGACGGCAAAGAGACCCTTTGGCGCTTCCGCGAGGGTTATGATCCCTACGTGGCCAAACTGAACCCCGGCGGCGCCAAGGGTGACGTTTTCTTCTACGGCAACGCCAAGAAGAACGGCGGTCGCGCCAACATCATCACGGCCCCCTACGAGCCGCCGGCGGAGAGCCCGGACAAGGAGTACCCGCTCTGGCTCTGCACCGGCCGCGTGCTGGAGCACTGGCATTCCGGCTCCATGACCCGACGGGTCCCCGAGCTGTTCCGCGCCGTGCCCCAGGCGGTGGTGTTCATGAACAAGAAGGACGCCAGGAAGTACAAGCTGCGTAACGGCAGCAAGGCGAAGATCCAGTCGCGCCGCGGGGAGATCATCTGCAAGGTGGAGACCCGGGGCCGCAACCAGCCGCCGGAGGGGCTGGTCTTCATCCCCTGGTTCGACGCCGGTCGCCTGGTGAACAAGCTCACCCTGGACGCCACCGATCCGCTCTCCAAGGAGACGGATTACAAGAAGTGCGCGGTGAAGATCACCCGGGCATGACCTGAACGGGGCCCGCCTCCGGGCGGGTCCCCACCGACTTCGACTCAACCAGACCATGGCAGACTCGGACAAAAAAGGTAAAGGCTTCAGCCGCCGGCAGTTTCTCAGCACCACGTTGAAGACCGCCTGCAGCGTGGGACTGATGGGCATCGGCCTGGGCTTCTACGCCCAGCGGGCCAATGCCCTGCCGCCCATGGCCATTCGTCCACCCGGGGCCTTGCCCGAGGGCGATTTCCTCAGCGCCTGCATCCGCTGCGGGCTCTGTGTCCGCGACTGCCCGTACGACATACTGTTTCTGGGCCAGCTCGGGGATGACATACCCACTGGCTCACCCTATTTCATCGCCCGCACCGGTCCCTGCGAGATGTGCGAGGACATCCCCTGCGTGAAGGCCTGTCCCACCAATGCACTGGACCACTCCCTCACCGACATCAACGAGGCGCGCATGGGGCTCGCCGTGGTGGTGGACCAGGAGAACTGCATCGCCTTCCAGGGACTGCGCTGCGAAGTCTGTTTCAACATCTGCCCCATCCGTGGCAAGGCCATCACGCTGGAATACCGCCACAATCCCCGTTCCGGCAAGCACGCCCTGTTCATCCCGGTGGTCCATTCGGACGCATGCACCGGATGCGGCAAGTGCGAGAAGGCCTGCATCCTGGAGAAGGCCGCCATCAAGGTCTTCCCCATCGAGCTGGCGAAAGGCGAACTGGGGCATCATTACCGTTTCGGCTGGAAGGAGAAAGCCAAGGCGGGCCACTCCCTGGTGACCCCGGACGTGGAGCACCACTACAACCTGCCGGAAGGGGTGCAATACGACCTGCAGGGCAAGGGGCTGATCATCGAGCAGAAGGCCGAGGCACCGGGTGCCGCCGACACCCCCTTCCCCAGCAACCCCCTGGACACCCTCAACCGCAAGCGTGGTGAAAACTGATGGCCAACCTGCCACAAGAGGCCGGGAAAGAAGCGATCCGGAAAAAAGGGTGGCTGGCCGCCAACAAGTGGCTGATCCTGCGACGCATCAGCCAGGCGGGCATCCTCCTGGCCTTCGGGCTGGGGCCCTGGTTCGGCATCTGGCTGGTGAAGGGCAACCTTTCCTACAGTCTCACCCTGGACACCCTGCCCCTCACCGACCCCTACGTGTTGCTGCAGGCGCTGGTCGGGGGGGTGGTCCCGGAAACCAAGGCCCTGGTGGGCGTGGCCATCGTGGTGCTCTTCTACAGCCTGGTGGGCGGTCGCAGCTACTGCTCCTGGGTCTGCCCGGTCAACCTGATCACCGACACCGCGGGCTGGTTGCGCCGCAGGCTGGGATTGCGCGGAACCACCCAGGCTTCCCGTGCCACCCGGTACTGGATCCTGGGTCTGACCTTCCTGCTCTCGGCCATTACCGGAAGCATCGTCTGGGAGCTGGTCAATCCCGTGACCATCACCCTGCGCGCCCTCATCTTCGGCATGGGGCTGGCTTGGCTGATGATCCTGGGCGTCTTCCTGTTCGATTTGCTGGTTTCGCGCGACGGCTGGTGCGGCCATTACTGCCCGGTGGGCGCCTTTTACAGCCTGCTGAGCACCTGGACCCCCACCCGGGTGGTCGCCGCCAGGCGGGAAGCCTGCGACGACTGCATGGACTGCTTCAACGTCTGCCCCGAACCCCAGGTGATCCGGCCCGCCCTCAAGGGCGCCGACAAGGGGATCGGGCCGGTGATCACCGGCAACCAGTGCACCAACTGCGGCCGCTGCATCGACGTCTGCGCCAAGGATGTCTTTCAATTCGGCAATCGTTTCGCCAACCGGGGCAGCGCCGGGCTGCAGGCGCCGCCCCGGGCCAGGACCACAGAATCCTGATGTTCCATTCCCAGTTACACGAGTTGATGGAGATGAAGATGAAAAAGAGACTTGCAATAGCCATCGCGGCTTCGGGCCTGATTCTCGCCATGGGCACTCCGGCCATTGCCGGTGAGAAAGTGGCTTCCTTGCGAGGCACGCACGACATCGAGGCCTCCTCCCTGAAGCCCATCAAGGCCAAGGTGATCTCCCGGGAGGGCGGGTTCGAACGTTCCTACAAGCAGCAGCCTCCCCTCATTCCCCACAAGGTCGACAAGTACCGCATCACCCTCAAGAACAACGGCTGCATGAAGTGCCATGACAAAAAGCACTACAAGAAGGAACATGCGCCCCTGGTGGGGGAAAGCCATTTCATCGCCCGGG
>JALUJS010000272.1 GCA_027056825.1 Candidatus Krumholzibacteriia bacterium
CCGAGGCCAAGTTCCAGAGGCACTGGCGGCGGTTGCTGGCGGGCGAGGCCGGCGGGGGCTACGACAACTTCGACTGGCGACGGGCCTGGAACTTTCCCGGTCCCCTTCCCGCCGAGGCGGCGGAAAAGGAGGGGCCCGCCGGTCCGGAAACCGGAGACACCGTGGGCACGGTGACCCGCGCGGCCGACGGCACCTTCGCGGTGACCCTATCCACCGGCGGCACATCCATCACCCTGGACGGCCGGGTGGGGGATGTCCCCATTTACGGTTGCGGCAGCTACGCGGGTCCGGCCGGGGCGGTGGCCTGCACCGGGCATGGCGAGGAGATCATCCGCCAGATGCAGGCCCGGACCGTGTACAACCTCATGGCCGGCGGCCTGAGCGCCCGCGAGGCGGTGGCGCAGGCCGCGGCGGAGTTCCCCGCCGAATGGTCGGTGGGGATCATTGCCGTGGACGCCCACGGCTGGGGCGTGGCCGCCAACAGGCAGATGGCCTACGGGGTGGCCGGTTCCTGACCCGTGGTTCGCCGCCGGTTTTTTCGGGTACCCAAGGGGCCGGGTTTCCTGTAGTATGCCCGTAAATCCCCGCCGACCGTGAACCCATCCCCTCCCGGAGAACGAGATCATGACCCAAGGCGCAACCACGTGGCGCTTCCCGCGCCCCTTCTGGACCGGAAACGTCGCCGAGCTGTGCGAACGCGCGGCCTACTACGGCACCTTCATCGCCCTGCGCACCTACCTGATCCGCGTGGTGGGCCTTGACGACGTCCAGGCCGGCTGGGTGGCCGGCATGTTCGGCGGCTGGATCTACCTGGTCCCGTTCTTCACCGGGGCCCTGGCTGACCGCATCGGCTTCCGCAACGCCCTGATGATGGCCTTCGCCCTGCTGACCGCCGGCTACGGCACCCTCGGGGTATTCCACACCATGGCACCGGTGGGAGTGGGGCTGGTGCTCATCGTCCTGGGCGGGGCCATCGTCAAACCGGTGATCACCGGTACGGTGAGCAAGTCCTCGGACGAGGCCAACCGCGCCCGGGCCTTCAGCATCTTCTACATGGTGGTCAACATCGGCTCTTTCACGGGCAAGACCATCGTGGCGCCCATCCGCATCGACCTGGGCGTGGACAAGGTGCCGTTCTTCTCGGCCGGGGCCGCGCTGCTGGCGCTGATCCTGGTGGCGCTGATCTACTTCCCCGACCCCGAGGACCAGCACACGCAGACCAAATCCATCGGCGAGACCCTGCGCGGCATGTGGATGGCCATGACGAACTTCCGCTTCTTCGCCCTGATCATCATCACCGCCGGATTCTGGGCCATCCAGGGCCAGCTCTACGCCTCCATGCCGGATTACGTGCTGCGCATGGCGGGCGAGACGTACAAGCCCGAGTGGTACGCCAACATCAACCCGCTGGTGGTTGTGATCTTCGTGGTGATGATCACGCAGCTTGTGCGCAAGTGGAAGCCCGAGAACTCCATCCTGGTGGCCATGCTGCTGATCCCCCTGTCGGCCATCTCCATGGCCTCGTCGGCCTGGATCCACCACCATGTCCACATCCTGGGCCTGGATTTGCACCCCATCACCCTGATGATGATCATCGGCATCTCCATCCAGGGGCTGGCCGAGTGCTTCCTGAGTCCCAAGTGGCTGGAGTTCGCCTCGCTGCAGGCTCCCAAGGGCAAGGAGGGCACCTTCCTGGGCTTCGCCCACATGAACACCTTCTTCGCCTGGATCTTCGGCTTCGCGTTCTCGGGCTACCTGCTGAGCAAGTACTGCCCGGAGCCTTCGACCCTCGATGCGGCCACGCGCGCCGCCCACGAGGCCGCCCTGCTGGGCCAGGGACCCATGCCCGAGGCCTACGTCCACGCCCACTACCTGTGGTACGCCTACAGCGGCGTGGGGCTGGTCTCGCTGGTGGCCCTGCTGGTGTTCATCGCGGTGACCAGGAAGATCGATGCGAAGAAGGCCGCCGCGTGAAGGACCGGCCGGTCATGACCATGATCGGCGGCCGGCCGCTGTGCTACCGTGTGCGCAAGAGCCGGCGGGCGCGCAAGCTGCACCTGAGCGTTTCGAAGCGAGAAGGGGTGCTGGTGACCCTGCCGCAACGGGTGGGATACGCGGCAGTGCCCGCCCTGCTGGCCGAGCACGCGGACTGGCTCGACGCCAAGGCGGACGAGTTCGATGTGCGCATGGGGCCGCGGGTGCGGCAGTATGGCCGGGGCAGCGAGATCCTGGTGTTCGGCGTACCCCGTCGCATGGAGGTCCGGGCGCTGCCCGCGGGGAGGTCACGGCCCCGCTTCGAGCTGGCGGGCGAAGCGCTGACGGTGGCCCTGCCGCCGGACCAGGTGCTGGATCCGCGCCCGGCCCTGGAAAGGTACCTGCGCCGCCTGGCCCGCGAGGATCTGCCCGGACGGGTGACCCGCTGGGCCGGCAGGGCCGGCCTGCAGCCGGCCAGGGTCATCATCGGCGAGCGCACCACCCGTTGGGGAAGTTGTTCCGCCCGCGGGACCATCTCCCTGTGCTATCGTCTGGTGATGGCGCCCCCGGAAGTGATCGACGCCGTGGTGGCCCACGAGGTCTGCCACCTGGCGCATCTGGACCACAGCGAGCGCTTCTACCATTTGCTGGACCGGCTCTGCCCCTGGCACCGGGAATCCCGGCGGTGGCTGAACGAGCATCACGAGGAACTGATTCTGTAAGGATGGGATCATGAGCGACCTCTACAAGCGCGAAACAACGCTCGCCCTGCTGCACGAGTTCACGCAGGGCGAGAGCCTGCGCCGCCACGGGTACGCCGTGGAGGCGGCCATGCGGGCCGCGGCCGAGCGCACCGGGAACGATCCGGAGTACTGGGCGGCCGTGGGCCTGCTCCACGACTTCGACTACGAAAAATATCCCGAGGCACCGGACCATCCCCTCAAGGGTGCGGAGATCCTGCGCGAGCGCGGCTATCCCGAGGAGTTCGTGCGCACCATCATGTCCCACGCCTCGTACACCGGTGTTCCGCGGGAGAACGACTGCGCCCGCTGGTTGTTCGCCGTGGACGAACTGTGCGGGTTCTGCATGGCCTGCGCCATGGTCCAACCCGACCGGAAGATCGCCCAGGTGAAGGTCAAATCGGTGCGCAAGAAGCTCAAGAAGAAGGACTTCGCCGCCAAGGTCAGCCGGGAGGAGATCGCCGAGGGCGCCCGGGATCTGGGCCTGGAACAGGACGAGGTCATTGCGCACGTGCTGGAGGCGCTGGTGCCGGTCGCGGGCGAGCTGGGGCTGTGACCATGGCCCGCTGGACGGACAACCGCGTCTGCACCCTGCTGGGGATCGAGCACCCGGTCATCCAGGGCGGCATGATCCACAGCAGCGGGGCCGAGTTGGCGGCCGCCGTAAGCAACGCCGGCGGGTTGGGGCTGCTGGGCTCCGGAAGCATGCGCCCGGACGAGCTGCGCGCCGAGATCCGCCGCGTCCGCG
>JALUJS010000273.1 GCA_027056825.1 Candidatus Krumholzibacteriia bacterium
GCCTTCTCCTCGGCGGCCTCGGCGCTGCCGGTGCCGTCGTCGATGACCACCACCACATCGCCCACGTTGACGATGTCGCCGACCTTGCCCTTCAGGGCGGCCACCTTGCCGCCGCGGGGCGACGGGATGGTGACGGCGGCCTTGTCGGTCTCCACGTCCAGCAGGGGGGCGTCCTCGGCGACGGTTTCCCCCTCGCCGACGTGCCACTTGAGAATTTCTCCCTCGGCGATGCCCTCGCCCAGGTCCGGCAGCTTGAATTCGAACACGGCGTCCTCCGTGTGCTGGCGCGGTCGCGGGGGCCGCGCGGCTCAGACGTCCAGGGTCTCGACGATGCCCCGCGCCACGACCTCGGCGCTCGGCAGGTAGGTCTTTTCCCGGCCGAAGTAGGGCGTCACCACGTCATATCCGGTGATCCGCTTGACGGGGGCCTCCAGGTGCCAGAAGGCCTTGTCGTTGATCACGGCGGTGATCTCGGACGACGGCCCGTAGCTCCGCGGGGCCTCCTGCACCACCACGCAACGGCCCGTCTTGCTCACCGAAGCGGCGATGGCGGCGTGGTCCAGCGGGGCGATGGTCAGCAGGTCGATGATCTCGATGCTCGCACCCCGCTCCTTCTCCACCGTGGCGGCGGCCTTCAGGGCCGGACGCATCATGGCGCCCCAGCTGACCAGGGTCAGGTCCGTGCCTTCCTGCACCACCCGGGCCTTGCCGATGGGCAGGGTCTCGCGCTCCTCGGGGACCTCCTCGCGGAAGGCGCGATAGGAATGCTTGGGCTCCATGAAGACCACCGGGTCGGGGTCGTCGATGGCCGCCAGCAGCAGGGCGCGGGCGTTGCGCGGACCGCTGGGGATGACCACGCGGGCTCCGGGCTGGTGGGCGTAGAGGACCTCGCGGCTCTCGCTGTGGTGCTCCAGGGCGCGCACGCCGCCCCCGTAGGGCATGCGGATGACCATGGGCAGGGTGAGCTGGCCGTGGGTCCGCGAGCGCAGGCGGGTCACGTGGGCCTCGAACTGGCCCATCATCATGTAGCTGAAACCGGAAAACTGCATCTCCGCCACGGGCTTCAGGCCGGCCAGGGCCATGCCCACGGCGCTGCCCACGATGCCCGATTCGGCCAGCGGGGTGTCGATCACGCGCTCGGGTCCGAACCGGTCCAGCAGCCCCTCGGTGGCGCGGAACACGCCGCCGTCCACGGCCACGTCCTGGCCCATGACCAGGACGGTC
This sequence comes from Candidatus Krumholzibacteriia bacterium, assembly GCA_027056825.1. GTDB lineage: Bacteria > Krumholzibacteriota > Krumholzibacteriia > LZORAL124-64-63 > LZORAL124-64-63 > JAHJTW01. The sequence goes on from JALUJS010000273.1 coordinate 1,225, forward strand.
TCGTCCTGCGTCATCGCCTCGGCCAGGGCCAGGTTGACGGCCTGGATCATGTTGAGCTTAGCCACGGCCCTCACCCCCCTTCAGGTTGGCCAGGAACTCCCGGCGCTGTTCCTCGATGACCGGATGGGGGGTGCCGTAGACGTGCCGGAACGGTTCGTCCGGGGCGCGGTCCTTGGGGGTCTCGAACTCGGCCACGGCCTGGTCCACCTGGTCCTTGAGCTCGTCCAGCAGGGCCTTTTCCCGGGCTTCGTCCCACAGGTCGCGGCTCTCGAGATAGGCGCGCGTGCGCACCAGGGGCTCCCGCGCCCAGGCTTCCTTCTCCTCGTCCTCGGTGCGGTACTTGGTGGGGTCGTCGGCGGTGGTGTGCATCATCAGGCGGTAGGTCACCGCCTCGATGAGGGTGGGGCCGTCGCCCTTGCGGGCGCGGTCCATGGCCTCGGCAACGGCCACCCACACGGCCAGCGGGTCGTTGCCGTCCACCTGGATCACGGGCATGCCGTAGGCGATGCCCTTCTGGGCCAGGGTCTCGCTGGCGGTCTGGGCGCCGCGGGGAATGGAGATGGCCCACTGGTTGTTCTGGATGATGGTCACCAGCGGGGCCTTCCAGACGCCGGCCATGTTCAGGCCCTCGTGGAAGCCGCCCTCGCTGGTGCCGCCGTCGCCGATGAAGGCCACGGTGACCTCGTCGGTCCCCTTGAAGCGCGAGGCGTAGGCCAGGCCCGCGGCGTGCTCGATCTGGCAGCCGATGACCACGCTGGTCGGCAGGATGCGCAGGTTCTTGTCGGGCAGGATGTTGCCCTCTTCCCAGCCGTTGTAGTAGTCGAGGGTGGCGGTCAGAGGCTCGCCCCGAACCAGGCGTCCGCCCAGTTCCCGGAAGGCGCCCACGAACCAGTCCCCGTCCCGCATGAGCATGGCCGCGGGAATGGAGACGGCCTCCTGACCGGTGCAGGGGGGGAAGGTGCCCAGGCGGCCCTGGCGCTGGAGCTTGAGCATCCGCTCGTCCAGGGCGCGGGCCAGCCGCATCCAGCGGTACAGCTTCAGGAGGGTGTCGTCCGGCAGCTTCGGATCGAGCTTGGCGTCCACCTTGCCGTCCGGCGCGAGGATCTGCAGGTAGGGGACGGTGAATTTCGCAGCCTGTTTGCGGGGCATGACGGTCCTTGGCGTTGGGGAGCGGCCGCCGGCAAGGCGCGGCGCGTCCGATTCATCGACGGAATTCGGCGAAATACGGCCCGTTTGCGCGTTTCTGTCGGGAAAAAGCGGGGAAAATTGGACCGATTTCTGTCCCAACATGATAGCAGTTGGGGGCCGATACGCAAATTCAGGATTTGGAACTGGCCCCGCACCGCGGGTCGTGATTATCTTGACAGGGTGAAACCGATGACGAGAAAACCTGACAGGAGGATAACCCGATGCTCAGCAAGAAGCTTCAGGACGCCCTGAACAGGCAGATCAACGAGGAGTACTACTCCAGCTATCTCTACACCGCCATGGTGGCCTACATGGCCGACCTGAACCTGGACGGCTGCGCCCACTGGATGAAGATGCAGGCCGAGGAGGAGCACCAGCACGCCCTGAAGATCTTCGACTACATGGTCGAGCGCGGCGCCCGGGTGGAGCTGCTCGAGGTCAAGGCGCCTCCCAAGGACTGGGATTCCCCGCTGGACGCCTTCAAGGCCGCCCTGGAACACGAAAAGTACATGACCAAGAACATCAACGCCCTGGCCGACCTGGCCATCGAGGAGAAGGATCACGCCACCAACAACCTCATGCAGTGGTACGTGACCGAGCAGGTCGAGGAGGAGGCCAACGTCGACGACATCGTCAAGAAGATGGAGATGATCGGCGGCACCGGCCACGGGCTGTTCATGATCGACCGGGAGCTGAAGACCCGGCCCGCCCCGGCGATCCTCACCGGCGGCGACGGCGCCTGATCGTCTTCCGTGTTCCCCGATGCGAAAGCCCCGGCCTCGGGCCGGGGCTTTTCCATATGCGTGTGCGGGAGCGCTAGTCGGCCAGGGGCTTGATCTTCAGGCCCTTGCCCGAGAAGACGATTTCCGGCTCCATGTTCTGGTTCGCCATCATGTTGGAGGCGTTGATGGTGTAGATGCAGGTGCGGCCCTCGGTCTGCGGGGCGTTGCTGGAGACGATGTCCCCCGGTACGGTGAATTCCATCCGCACGTCCATCTCGGCCATGGCGCCCATGAGCTTGCCGGTCAGTTCCATCATCTTCTGCATCT
>JALUJS010000274.1 GCA_027056825.1 Candidatus Krumholzibacteriia bacterium
ACGCCGCCGTGGCCCGGGATGAGTTCAGCGGTGTCCTTCAGGCCGACATCGCGCTTGATCATCGATTCGGCGAGGTCGCCCAGCTGCCCCACCGCCGCCCCCGTCAGCCCGAGCAGGGAGCCGGCCAGCGGGGTGAGGAAACCGAGGAACCACGTGGTGGCCAGCCAGCCGGCCGCCGCGCCCGCCACCATGCCGCCGATGGCCCCTTCCACCGTCTTCTTCGGACTGATCCGCGGGGCCAGCTTGTGGCGGCCGATGGTCACTCCGGCCAGGTACGCGCCCGTGTCGGTGAACCAGACCACCAGGGCGGTGAAGAACACCAGACGGGCCCCGATGCGGTCCTCCACACCCAGGGTACCCGGCAGCTGCCGCATCATCACCAGGTGGCTGCCGAGCCAGCCCACGTACATGATCCCGAACACCGTCACCGCGATATGACCGAGGGCGCGATCGGGCTCGCGCCGCCAGAGTTCGCGGATCATGATCACCAGCAGGCTGCCGGTCAGAATCAGTGGCACGGCCACGCCCTGCCGCCAGGCGTAGGCGCTGATGGCCAGGGCGCAGAAGTAGCCCAGGGCCTCGAAGGGGTGGTAGCCCTTGGCCTCCATGAGCATGTAGAACTCGCGCAGCCCCAGCAGGATGATCAGGTCCACCAGGCCGAGAAAGAAGATCCCGCCGCGCAGGGTGATCAGGTAGAGGCAGGGCACGCCCACCAGGATCACCGCCAGGCGCGGGAAAAGGCCCGCCTTGATCAGGCGTTCCAGCGTACCGGAGGGTGCCGGCCCTTCTGCCTGGTTCCGGTTCACGAGCGGACCCGCAGCAGGCGCTTCCAGCGCCCGGGATCCCATAACCCGTCGCCGCCGGAAGCGGGCTCGTCGGCGTCGTCCTCGGGCAGGGCACCGAAGCGGCGCTCGCGACCCTGGTACTCCGCCACCGCCAGCAGGAATTCGCGCTCCCTGAAATCGGGCCACAGGGTGGGGGTGACGAGCAGCTCGGAGTAGGCGCTCTGCCACAGCAGGAAGTTGCTCAGCCGCATCTCACCGCTGGTGCGGATGACGAGGTCCGGGTCGGGCAGCCCCGCGGTGTAGAGGCCGGAGGCGAAATCCTCCTCGGTGACCTTGTCGGGAGCGAGTTCACCGGCCGCCAGCCGCCGGTGCAGATCCAGCGCCGCGTGCAGGATCTCCTGCCGGCCGCCGTAGGCCAGGGCCAGGTTGAGGACCAGCCCGGTGTTGCCGGCCAGGGCGTCGATGGCCGCCTGCAGGCGGTCCCGCGCGGCGTCGGGCAGCCGGTCCAGGTCCCCGCTGGCGGCCAGACGCACGCCCCGGCGGGCCAGGTCGTCCTGCTCGGCGGCCAGGCTCTCCTCCAGGAAGGACCACAGGGCTTTCACCTCGGAGGCGGGGCGGTTGAAGTTCTCCTGGCTGAAGGTGTAGAGGGTCAGGGCCTGCAGGCCCAGGCGACCGGCGGCCGTCACGCAGGCGCGCACCGAATGCCGTCCGGCCCGGTGGCCGGCCACGCGCGGCAGGAAGCGCCGCCGCGCCCAGCGTCCGTTGCCGTCCATGATGACGGCCACGTGCCGGGGCAGACCGCCGCGCTCGGCGACGGCGGCGTAGAGATCCTCCGTAGCCAGGTCCTCCAGCCTGCTCAGGTCGTCCTGCCGGTCGGCCATGGGACGCTCCTACATTTCCATGATCTCGGCCGATTTGGCCGCCACGATACCGTCGATCTGTTCGCAGTACTTGTCGGTGAGCTTCTGGACGGCCTCGCGGTCGCGGTGCATCTCGTCCTCGGTGATCTCCCCGTCCTTCTGCTCCTTCTTGAGGGAATCGTTGGCCTCCTGGCGCACCTTGCGCACGGCCACCTTGCCGTCCTCGCCGATGTCCTTGGCCTGCTTGGCCAGTTCCCGGCGGCGGTCCTCGGTCAGCTCGGGCACCTGGAGACGGATCATCATGCCGTCGCTGGAGGGGTTGAGGCCGAGGTTGGCCGCCTGGATGGCCCTCTCGACGTCCTGGATGATCGAGCGCTCGAAGGGCTTGACCGTCAACAGGCGCGGCTCGGGCACCGCGATGGCCGCCAGCTGGTTCAGCGGGGTCGGGGTCCCGTAGTATTCCACCTTGATCCCGTCCAAAAGAGCGGGCGTGGCCTTGCCCGTACGGATCCGGGACAGACGGCCCTTGACGACGTCGACGGCTTCCTCCATGCCCAGTTCGGCGGTTTCCACGGTTTCGGCGCTCATGGCTGTCACTCCTTTACGATCCAGGTTCCATCCTGCTCGCCGGCCACCGCCCGCAGCAGGTTGGCCGGATCGCTGATGTCGAAAACAAACAACGGCATGTCGTGTTCCGCGCAGAGCGTCACCGCCGTCAGGTCCATCACCTGCAGCCGCCTGGCGATGACCTCGTCGTAGGTCAAGCGGTCGAAGCGGACGGCGTCAGCATACCGCTTCGGATCCTTGTCGTATACCCCGTCCACCTGGGTGCCCTTGACCAGCACGTCGGCGCTGATCTCCAGCGCCCGCAGGGCGGCCGCCGAGTCGGTGGTGAAGTAGGGGTTGCCCGTGCCGCCGGCGAAGATCAGCACGTGGCCGGCCTGCAGCAGGGACAGGGCGGTGTCCCGCGCGAAGGCCGAGGTCAGCGGGCGCAGCTCGCGCGGGCTGAGGATCTTGGCCTTCATGCCCTCGGCCCGTAGGTAGTCCCGCAGGATGGCGGCGTTCATGATGGTGCCGAGCATGCCCACGTTGTCGGCGGTTACCCGGTCCACGATCTGCAGGTTGGCCGAGCGGGCCCGGAAAATGTTGCCCGCGCCCACCACCACGCCCACCTGGACGCCCTGTTGCCTCACCGCGGCGATGGTCTGGGCCAGGGCCAGGAGCTTGCGGTGGCTGTACTGCTCGTTGCCCTCCATGAGGGCCTCGCCGCTGAGCTTCAGCAGGATCCTCGTGAATTTCACGCCGGGACTCCTTCCCGCCCCGCCGCCGACGGCAGGGCGCGGCTATCTGCAAAAAAAGCCCGGGTTCCAGGGAACCCGGGCCATGGGAAAGCGGTCGGCTCAGGAACCGATCTCGAAGCGCGCGAAGCGCTTGATCTGCATGTTCTCGCCGAGCTTGCCGATGATGGACTTGAGGTAGTCCTCGATGGTCATGTCCGGGTCCTTGACGTACTTCTGCTCCAGAAGCACGATTTCAGAGTAATACTTGTCGACTTTGCCTTCAACAATCTTGTCGATGATGTTGTCGGGCTTGCCTTCGTTCTTCATCTGGTCCCGGTAGATTTCCTTTTCCTTCTCGATGACCGCCGGATCGACTTCCTCGCGCGTCACGGCCACCGGGTTGGTGGCGGCGATGTGCATGGCCACGTTGTGGACGAACTCCTGGAAGTCGTCCGTGCGGGCCACGAAATCAGTCTCGCAGGCCACTTCCACCAGGACGCCCACCTTGCCGCCCATGTGGATGT
>JALUJS010000275.1 GCA_027056825.1 Candidatus Krumholzibacteriia bacterium
CATGCCCACTGCGGCCCCGGCGGCCGGATGGTCCTGGGCCGCAGTGGGCATGCTGCCGGTCATGGCGCACACCAAGGTGACGGCCATGAGGATGGGCCTTGTTTTCATGGCGTACTCCAGTGTCCGGTAAAGGGAAGAAGGGGTCCGGGACCGGCCGGCAGGATGCGGCAAAATGGTAATCCGGCTCGGGGATCGTTGACTCCCCAAGTGTAGTCCTGACAAGGATAGCCCGCAATAGGGCGGGCCCCGGGAAAAACAGGTTTGATCTATGGGATTTTCTATATTTATGGTTGCGAAATTACTTGACTATCGTCCCTCGATTGCTAGTATTTGCCCTGTCAGAGCGGGGCCGCCCCTCCGGCGGCCGCGACATGGAGGTACTACCCCTGGAGGTGTTGACATGATGCGCAAGATGATCGTCATCCTGGCGCTGGTCTCCCTGCTGGTTGCGACCGCGGCGATGGCCGGCGAGAACGGCCGCAAGGGCGATTTCGCCATGGGCTTCAACAACACCGATGCTCCCGTGGGCATCCGGTACTTCACCAGCGACAAGCTGGCCATCGATTTCGGCGTTGGGTTCCAGGGCACGGACCTGGGCGACGAGACCGCCTCGAGCTTCTGGTTCGATCTGGGCGCGCCGTACATCCTGAACGATTACGGCAACGCCTTCTTCTTCCTGCGTCCGGCCGTGACCCTGGGCATCCTGGATAACCGGGACATGGGCCTGATCGGCAATCCTGTTCTGGACGCCGATATGAACGCCGTGGACGACACCTGGACCCAGTTCACCGCGGCCCTGTATCTCGGCGGCGAGGTGGAGTTCAACGACCACCTGGGCGTGACTTTCCAGCAGGGCTTCGGCCTGGTCAGCATGTCCCCTCCGGGCGACGGCGACAGCACGACCGATTTCGGCACCGTGGGTCAGAACGTTACCGAGGCGGGGGTCTGGTTCACCTTCTAGCCTTGCATCCGAATTCTCGCCTCGCAGCCGGCGCTCCCGGGAGCGCCGGCTTTCCTGTGCGAGGCCTGGATCACACGTCCAATTCCACGGTCCCCTGCAGGATCCGGCACTGGCACATCAGCCGCCGGTTTTCCGGCAGGTCCATGGCGCTTTCCTCCTCGGACCGCTCGGAGAGATTCTCCATCCCGCCGACCACGTCCGTGGCGCATTTGCCGCACACCCCGCTGTGACAGCCGAAGAGCACGCCCAACTCGGCGGCCGCCTCCATGGATCCGCCGTCGATGGCCTGCAGGGAACCGGAACGGGACTTGATCGTCGCCATGATCATCTTCCTTTCACGAGGGTCTGTTGTTGGAATTTCAGATGAACATGATATGCATAATCATAATGGTTGCCATGGCGGACGGACACGATGGGGGTAAATGGTCCTAATCCGGGTTAAGGCCGGCAGCCCAGATCCGGCCGGCGTGCGGCCAGCCACCAGAAGGCCGCCACCACCAGGGAGTTGACGATCTCACCGCCTGCGATCAACCCCGGGATTTCCGCCAGGGGGCGCAGGACGACCTCGATGTCCTCTCCGTCGTCCAGGTCCTGGGCCCCGTCCAGGCGACAGTTCTCGATGAGGTAGGTGTAACACCTGTTGCCCAGGAAGGCGGGGTTGGGGCTCACCACGCCCAGGCGCCGGGGAGGGTCGCCGGCGTAGCCTGTCTCCTCGCGCACCTCGCGGGCGGCGGCCGCGGCGGGATCCTCGCCGGGCTCGATCATGCCGCCGGGGATCTCCAGGGTCAGGCCCCCGATGCCGTGGCGCCATTGCCGGACCAGGATGATCTCTCCCTCCGGCGTCAGGGGGATCATGTTGACCCAGTCGGCGGTCTCCAGGCGCGTGACCCGGTGGGTGCGGCCGGTGCGCGGGGCGATGACCTGGTCCTCGTGGACGGTGAAGATACGAGCGTCCAGGGTCTGGCGGGTCGCCGCCCGTTTCCAGGGCTTGGGCCTGCCGCTCACGCCCGGCCCTTCGGGTCGGCGCCGTACTCGGCGTAGGATTTTTCCTCCACCAGGCGGCTGCCCGTCCGCGCGTTGATCTCGCGCTTCAGGGCGGCGCGCTCGTCGTTGCGGTGGTAGACCGAGCGGGCCAGGGCGATGAAATCGGGCCCGAAATCCCCGGCGGCCTCCAGCTTGCGGATGCCGTCCTCGATGTCCCACAGCGCCTCGTTGACGGCCTTCAGCCGGGCGGGCAGATCGCCCAGGTCCACCGCGGCCACCGGGGCGTCCGCCCAGGTGCGGCGCAGGGTGTCCAGTTCGGTGCGGATGTTCTCGAGCTTGGCCTCGTCCGTCACGCGCTCGGATTTGATCTCCAGGATGGTGATCTTGTCCAGCAGCTCGCCCACGGAGATTTCCACCTTCAGTTCCATGGTGTTCCTTCGGAAAAACTTGCGCCCGGCGGCCGGTTTCAGGAAGATTGACCCTGACCAATATACACCACGAAACGGTCTGGCCAATGGGAAGGGTTCGCATGACCACGGGCAAACGCAAGATCCTGGTGGTGCGGGTGGGGCGCGCGGGCGACCTGGTGATGGTCACCCCGGCGCTCAACGCCCTGCTGGCGGCCATGCCCGATGCGGAGTTCCACCTGTTGACCGGCGCCGAGGGCGTTCGCGTGATGCGGGACTACCATCCCCGTCTGACGCGCATGTGGGTCTATTCCCGGCGCTTCCCCAAGTCCCTTCTGATGCAGTCGGCCCTCAGCCGGGCCTTCGCGCGCGAGAACTACGAGCGGATCTTCCTGTTCGAGGCAAAGTCCGCGTACCGCAAGTGGCTGGGCGGGTTGGGCCCGAAGGTCCACGCCCTGGAGACGCAGGACCGGGAGCGGCACTATTGCGACCGTTGCCTGGACGTGGTGTCGGCGGCGTTGGATCAGCCCTTGCCGCGGGGCTGGGTGCACCTGCCGGTCACCGCGGCGGGGCGGCGCAAGGCGGAGGATCTTCTGCGGGAGCACGGGATCACCCCGGAAACCAGGCTGGTGGGCTTGCATCCGACCTTCAGCGGCAGCGGGCTGCCCTTTTTCCGGATCCGCCGCGACCTGGGCCACCGCAACTGGCCCGCGGGGCATTTCGCCCGCCTGGCGCGGCTCCTGAAGCAGGAGGCCGAGGCGCGCAGGGCGCCCCTGGCGGTGGTCGTCGACACCCTGCCGCAGGAAAAGCCCCTGGTCGAACCGCTGGTCCGCGACGCGGCCGGAGCGGTGACGCTGCTGTGCGCCGAGCCGGACTTCCAGCGCTACAAGGCCCTGCTGGAACGGATGGACGTCCTGGTCACGCCCAACACAGGGCCCATGCACATCGCCGCGGCGGTGGGCACGCCGGTGGTGGCCCTTTTTTCCCGCTGGTCCGACGCCGACTGCGGCCCGTACACCGACCCTGCCCGCTGCCGGATCCTGCGCGCCGAGGACACCGCCACGCCCCGGGACGGCCTGGCGGCCAT
>JALUJS010000276.1 GCA_027056825.1 Candidatus Krumholzibacteriia bacterium
CACTCGGCGTTCCCTGGAGACAGGACGCCGATGGAGGTCTATAATCTGGGACTGGCGGCATGATCAAGCACTGGGAGTCCACCTTAAACCGGCCGCCAAGCTGTCCAAGGAATGGGGACCACCTCTATCCCACCTTGGGTGGGGCCGTCAACTCCTCTTTCTAGCTCTTCTTCTCTGTCGTCTTGGGATGGCGCTTCCGGCGTCTCTTGGCTTCCATGAGGCGGTAGCTGTCGCCGTTGGCCTCGATGATGTGGACCCGGTGGGTCAGCCGGTTCAGTAGAGCCCCGGGCAAAGCCCGGGGCCAAAGGAGAACAGACTATTGGTTGACTAGCCGTTCCATATCACTTCACGATGGTCAGCCTTCTCACCTTTACACCGGTCTCGCTGGCCAAGCGGGCGAAGTAAACCCCTCCGGGTACTGATCTTCCCTTTTCATCCCTGCCTGTCCAGACGACTTCATGGTGCCCGGCTTCGGCCCGACCATTAAACAGTTCGGTAACATGTCTTCCCCGGACATCATGGATGGTCAACAGAACCGTCTGGGACGAGGGAAGATCGAAGGCCAATGTGGTCCGGGGATTGAATGGGTTGGGGAATGCCCGGATCATCATGCCATTGCCCAGGGTATCCGCTCCCGGAACCGGAGAGGCCCCCCCAGAGTTCAGGGCGAAATCGATGCCTGCCGTCGTAGCCGGAGGCAGGACCGAAACCGGGGTCGCGGCCTGGGTGTCCGCCGCCAGCAGGTAATACTGGCTCTGCAACGCGCTGCCCAAAGGCGGTGTGCACTTGACCAGGTAATCTCCCGCCGGGACCGGACCCAGGGTATAGCTTCCATCCGCGGCCGTCATGGCCACCAGGGCTCCGATGAATTCCTGCTGCAGGCTGTAGACATCAAGGTCGCACAGCTCCAGGGGCAGACCCGTACCCTGCTCCGTTGTCGTACCCGTGATCCATCCTCCCTGGTCCAGGGAGAAATCGATTCCCGGGACAGCGACGCCCGCCATGGCAGCCACCGGGGTCGCGGCAGACACCAGGGACACGCCCGGGAAGAACTCGAACGCCAGACCAGTAGCCGAATCACCAGCGGCCCTCAGGAAATAGTTGCCGGGCGGCACCACACCGGCCTGGTAGGTACCGTCGGAGGCGGTGGTTCCACCCAGTCCGGACAGGATGGAGCCGGTGGAATCGAAGACCGAGATCCGCAGTCCCGGCACCGGCAGCCCCGTCGCCGCCGAGGTCACGATCCCCGAAAATGTTCCGCCCGGTTGCAGGTGGATATCCGCACCCGCAGTTGTGGACCCGGCGCCCACGGTCACCGGGACCGCCTGCTTGAATCCCAGCACATCCCCGAAATAGGTGTCGGGGTAGCCCTGCGTCACCCTGGGATCGGCCTGCACGATATACTGACCGGGAGGAAGAGCGCCCACGATGTAGCTGCCGTCGACAAGGGACATGCCGTCGGCGTAACCGAGAAATGCACCAGACAGATCGAACACGTCGATATCGATGGAATCCACGGGGGCGGCGTTGACCGCGTCGGTCAGGAACCCGGAGATCTTGCCGCCGAGGTCCATGGCGATGTCCGCGCCGGTCACGGGCGTCGTACCGTCGACGCAGATGCTTGTCGCCGACCCGATGAACATGTCCCCCGAGGTGAATTCCGGCAGGTAGAAGGTTGTTTCCGGGTCCGCCTGAACATAATAGCAACCGGCGGGGAACACCCCGAGGACATAAGCGCCCAGCGAATCGGTGCGGGCGTTGATGCTCCCGATGAAGCTCTGGTCGAAGGCGAAGACGTCCAGGTCCATACCTCCGATCGGCAAACCCGTGACGGCGTCGGTAATCGTCCCGCTGATGGTGGTGCCCCTGTCGAGTGCGAAACTGGCGATGGTGGTGCCCAGGCTGGGCACCGATACCACAGTGGCCTGGGACTTGAGGAACACACCGGGGTAGTAGCTGTCCACATAGCCCTGGGCCGCGGTGGGATCCACCCGGAGGTAGTAGTCCCCGGCCGGCAGCGGGCTGATCTGGTAGATTCCGTCGGACCCGGTCACGGGATTGACGGTCGTGATGGCGTTGAAGTTGGCGTCGAACAGGTCGATGTCGATCCCAGCCAGCGGTGCGCCCGTCACCGCGTCGGTGACAAGCCCGGTAAGTCCTCCGGCCGACGCCATGCCGGTCATGCCGACAAGGACGAATACACCCACTAGAACCGTGGCCCCAAGCCGCGAAAGTCTCTCCTGCCTGATGTTGATCCTGGGCTTTTCGGTGCGTTGCATGGGTTGTCCTCCTAGAATTCCAGCCTCAGGCCGAGACTGGATCGGGTGCGGTCATAGGTGTACAAGGGGTTCTGCTCGTCGATGTTGTCATGGACCAGGTGGGCGAAGAGGGTACGCCCGGGTTTCAGCGCATAGTTCACGTCCACGACCAGCAACCGGTCATAGTCGTTCCGGAGGGCCTTGAGCAGGTTGAACCCCACCCTTGCCCTCTCGTAGTCCCGGTGGGAGTAGCGCAGACGCAGCGAAGCGTCCAACCTCTCGCCGACGGATGCGGAAAGATCAACCCGGATCCCCCATTCATCATAGTTGTAGTATCCCAGGAAGGGGTCGGTCCTTTTGCGGGAATACAGCTCCAACCCAATGGCGGCCACCTGCGGAAAAGACCTGCTTAACCGGCCGCTGAAGGTCTTGTAGCGGAATTGCTGGCTTGTGCCCGGCACCTTGTTACCGTCGAAATCCCGGGCCGTCCAGGCGTCGTAATCGGTGGCGCTGTAGGTATAGGAGCCCTCCAGCCGCGTCAATTTGTCCAACCTGCGTTCCAGGCGGAAGATCCACTTGTGGTTGTCATAATCAAGGGGATCGATCGAGGGCACATCGGTGAAATCGTTCCGATAGTCCTTCCGTTTGGCGGAAGCGGAAATCGCCCAGCGCCAGCCGCGGGGCCAATGGAATTTCAGGGCCGCCGCCCCTTGGTAGCTGTCCGCATCGTAGCGATCAGACAGGGAAACCGGGCCGTTGTCACCGGGAACGGCGACCTCCTCGCCGCTGCTGCGGGAATAGTAGGTGGTCTGCCGGGCCAAGGCCTCCCCGGACAAGTCGAGGTCCAGCGAGGGCACACGCACGTGTTTCAGATCCGTTCCCACCAACCTGCGCGTGTAACTCACCGACAACCCGAAACGCGCATCGTCTCCCCGGCTGTTGGTCCCCGAGTATTTTCTGCCCGAGGCATGGATCTTCGGACGCAGTCGATCCGACGGAGAAAACCGGTAGGTTTGCCGGAACCGGAAGGAATACGGCAGGAACCAGCCGCTGTCGATGTTTCCCGCCTCGCGGAAGATGTTGTCGTCGTAACCCATGCCGAGGGATCCCCGCAGCCCCTTCCCGGCGCTGGACCCGGCAGCCGGGTCCGGAATAAGCGCCGACACAAAGAAGGCAATGATCAGGACAGCGGCAAGACCGTGCTTCATGGTTCAGACTCCCTTGTCCAGCAGTTCCAGAGCCTTGGTGGCCGCCTCGTTCCCAGGTCTGTCCCTGAGGATCCTCTCAGCGTTCGACCTCAGATGTTCCTTGAGCCCCGGACGGTCCGGATCGAGATTCATCAATTCCAGGCCGATTTCAACGGCTGCTTCGAAATGGCCCGTTTGCTCCTCGAGGAGCGTGAGATTGTTGAGAGCTACTTCGTTCTGCGGTTCGGCGTCCAGAACCTCGCGATAACGCTTCCGCGCCCCTTCAAAATCACCGAGTTTGGCCAGTGTGACGCCGAGATTGAGCCGGGCCTTGACATGCTCCGGCTGTAGGCTCAGGACCTGCTCGTAGGCCTTGCGGGCCGAGGGGTAGTCCGACATCCGCGCGTAGGCAATGCCCATGTTGTAGCGAGCCTTGATCTGGCCCGGATCTAGGTCGAGGACTTCCCGATAACAGGGAACCGCGTCCTTGTAGCGACTCTGGCGGGCCAGAACAACCCCGAGATTGAGCCATGCCTTGGCGTTTCCCGGCTCCAATGAGAGAACGGTCCTGTAGGCCTGTTCGGCGGCCGGCAGTTGTCCCTGGCATGTCAAGGCCCTGCCCCGGGTGAAATGGAGGCGGGCATAATCGGGATGACTTTCGAGGGCGGTGTCACAGGCCTGCAGGGCTTCAGCACAGCGTCCGGCATTCTGCAGAACCGTGGCGAGATTACCCCAGGCCTTCTGGTTGTCCGGATCCGCCGCCACGGCATTGCGGTAGGCGTCCACAGCCTCTTCGGTATCTCCGGCCCGGGAAGCAAGTCTGCCGATATTGAACCAGGCCCGGGTCAGGGTCGAGTCCGCCGCCACGGCGGCCTTGAATTCCATGCGGGCCGAATCCGCCTTGCTGGATGCCAAAAGGAGCAGACCCAGATTGTAATGCGCTTCGGCATAACCGGGATCCAGCCGCAGTAGCTGCCTGTAAAGATGCTCGGCCCGCTTCTGGCGGCCCGGCATGCGGCCGTAGAGAACTGCCAGGTTCATCCTCGCCTCTAGGTAGGCGGGCCTTTCATCCAAGGCCTTTTCGAAAGCGGCGACCGCCTCCTCCAGCCGGTTTTCATCCCTGAGCAGGCACCCGAGATTATAGTAGGGAACCGCCTTGCCCCTGCCCTTGGTGAAGGCGATGGCCTTGTCGTATGCGTCCAGGGCGGCCTGGGTATTGCCCTGGCCCGAGAGGATCCTGCCCACCTGGAACCATGCCGTCCCGTGCTTGGGATTGCGGGCCAAAACCGCCGAGAGGAGGGAAAGGGCGGTCGCCGTGGAATCGTGGTCCGAGGCGGCAATCGCCCTGGCGACGACTTCCCGGTCCGCGTCCAGGAAGTCCCCACCGGCCAGGGAGTCCCTGCCGGCTTCAAGGGCGGCCGCACCGAGGTCGCCGGTCGGCGCCTTCACCTCATCGGCGGCGATTTCGATGACCGTGGCCTGGACGCTGTGGATATCCGCCAACCGGGTCAGGGCGATCAGGGTCCCCGCCAGGACGGCAAAAAGGCCCAGGACGGGAATGAAACTCCTGTGGAAAAAACGGATCATTCCGCTCCCCCCTTACCGCCCATATGCACGGGGTCAGCCACCAAGGGCTCCAGGCCCTCCAGGTTGGCGTTCTGGATTTCGAGGCCCGGCCGGACGTTGACTTCCAGGACCAGGGGGCCACGACGACTGTCCAGCGCGAGATCTATCCCCAGGTAACCCAGGGGCATGGCGGCGGCCGTCAGACGCCCCATGTCGAGGATCCGGTCCCAGGCCTGAAGTTTCCTGCCGATCAGGCGCCACCGGCCGTCGGGATGATGGGTGAGGAACCTGCCTTGATGGCAGGCGTATGTCGTCATGCCCGTATCCAGGTCCAATCCCACGCCGACCGCGCCCTGATGCAGGTTGGCCTTGCCCCCCGATGCCGCGGTGGGAATCCGCAACATCGCCATGACCGGCCTGCCCCTGTGGGTGATCACCCTGATATCAGGCAAACCCGGAAATCTTTCCTCCCCGAACAGGGATGCCTGGACCAGCCGTTCCTCGATGAGTGCCTGATCGGACAGCCCATGGGCGTAGTTGCCGAAAATGATGTCCCCGATATGACGGGTGATCCCGTCGGTGTCCCATGTGTTGCCGCCGGCATCCAACCACCGCCCATCCCGCCGGTCCACGATGACCAGGATCCCGTTGCCGGCCTTGCCTTGGGCAGGCTTGATCACGAAATCCGTCAATTTTCCCAGGGTCGACTCCACCCGTCCCAGTTCATGCATCCACGAGAAGGTGCCGAGGGTTTCGGGAACCGGAACCCCGGCGGCCTTCAGGATCTCCTTGGTGCGGAGTTTGTCGTCGGCCAGCGGGTAGTGACGCCGCGAGTTCTCCCGATAGACAAGTGTGCGGTTGCGGGCGTTGATGCCCAGCACCGGGTGGTCACCCTTCAGGACAAGGGCCGCGTTGCGCAGAAAATCAAGCACGGCCACCTCCCTGCCCGAACAGAAGGTGCCGGAAACGCCAGAATTCCATCACCCGCATGCCGATCCACCGGCCCAGCCAGATGTTAAGCGCCAGCACGACCAGCACCAGTTCCGGAAAGGTCATAAACAATATCTGGAAAGCCATGGCGTTCATGACCCAGTAACAGCAGGCGATGCCCAGCGCGGTCATGAGGGTGATCTCGGCCGTACGACGGATCCCCTCCTCCTCTATCATCAAGCTGAAGCGCTCAGTGGTGATGGCCATGATGGCGATGGGAAACAGGCTCACGCTGGCCAGGTTCAGGAAACCGCTGCGGGCACCGATGGCTCCCAGGGCCAGGATGAAGATGACCGAAAAGCTCAGGAGAATGGCCATCTGGGGAATGTGCAACAGCCCCAGGGGCTGAATGACCTGGCGCACCAGGAAGATCAGGATGATCAGGGTCATGAAGGCCAGCAGTCCCCAGTACAGGCCGGTCTGCCTGAAGGCGATGGCGATGAGAATGGGCAGGAACGTCCCGAAGGTCTGCAGGCCCACGACGTTGCGCAGGATGACAAGAACTAGGGTTCCCAAGGGGATCATCAACAGGACCTTGAGCAGTTCGAAAGGGATGCCGGCGCTGCGAAAGGTTTCCCAGATACTCATCAGATTCAGGGGATCATGCAGCCCCTGTTGCAACAACTCGGCCCGGATGCCGTCACGCCGGACTATGGTGAAGGCATAGTCGAAGTTGATATCCCTTGAATGGCGGAACAGCACCTCGTCACCCCGATACAGGGGAAGATAGCGGGACGGAATCGAGGCGAAATACCCGTTGGTAGGGCAGAAGGGAACCCAATAGGGGCCGACCAGCACCTCCAGCCATTGATGGGACGTTCGTTTCCTGCCGGTCTCGAGGATGAGGCCGCCCACCAAACGGGCCGGGATGCCCTGGCTGCGACACAGGGCCACGAACAGGCGGCTCTTCCCGTTGCAACTGGCCTCCCCCAGACGCAGGGCTGTCAGCGCATCGGTGGTCCCCTTGAAGGATACTCCGGTCAGGCCGTAGCAATAGTCCTGGATGCTGTGTAGGGCCTCCACCAGGCTGCTGCCGGTCGGCGCCAACCTGGCCGCCAAAGCCGTGATTTCCGGATCGTCGGCCTGGATGGTCGTGGTTGTATCCAGATACGGCAGGTTGTCCGCGGCGGGAGGACCGGGAACCTTGATGTCCGGGTCGATGCGGTAGGTGAAAGCCTTGGCGTAGGACCGGTATTCCAGGTGGATCGCGCGCGGCCCTCTCTGGTCCGGTCCGCTCCACACCCCCAGGCGGTTGCCGTGCTCCCGGTGTTCCGCATACAGGGGCAGGTCCGAGGTTCTACGTTCTTCCTCGATGGTGACCCGTTTGTCGGCCATCGGCAGGAAGGTTTCCACGCGGATGCTGTCACCGTAACCCGAAAAGGTCATGTCGAGGGAGACGTCATACATGTGGACCGGGACGAGGGAATCGAGGGTGTACCCCCCCCTGGTGGTCTTGTAGAGGATCAGGGACAATGGAATGCCGAGCAGGAGCACAAACACGCCCCCCAGGATTGTCCCCCGACTTGCGGATACCAATATTTTCCACCTTGGGATTCATGCCAGCGGTTAACAGCTGCTTCCGTAATTATAACATTGCTTCAATACTAAAGAAACAACAAAAAAGGGGTCAATAGGTATTCTATTTACAGTAATTATTCCGAATACAAATTTCTGGTTCCCATTCCAGAGCTGTAGCCGCCGGGGATTGTTTTCCGGCGGCTACATTCCCGCATGATTCCCGATCATCGGGCCGCCAGGATCTCCAGCGCCCTGTCGTTGGCGTCGTTCAGCAGGGCCATGGCGTAGGCATGGTTGTGGAACCCGCCGCTCTCGTCCGCGGCCGCGAAGTCCAGGTTGGACTGGGCTTCGTCCAGCTTGTCCAGCAGGTTCTGGTCCGTGGAGCCGGCCAGGGCGTCGGCGGCTGCGGCCACGTTGCCCTCGGCCGTGCCGAGCAGCGCCGCGAATTCCTCACGGAAGCCCTCGATGAGCCCCTCCGCCGCGGGTGTATCCATCCCGAAGTGGCAATGGGTGCACGCGGTGGTGGTCGCACCGTCCTCCTCGGTGACCGTCACCGCGAATCTGTGGCCGTGGTACATCGTGGAGTAGGTGCCGTCCTCCCCGCTGGCGTACATGTGGCAATCGGTGCAGGAAATGTCCCCCATGAACTGTTCGGGAGGAATGCCGACGCCGTCGATCCCCTCGATCATGTTGTAGCTCCGGTGGTCGGTGCCGGCGAACCGCAGGTTGCCGTGGCACTGGCCGCACAGCTCGTTGACGCTGTCCATGGGCTCGTGGCGCCCGGTGGCGGAATTGAAGTAGGACCGGCCGTCCGGGTCGTGAGGATCATGGCAGGCGATGCACTCGACCCCGGGCCACTGGTCGGCGTGGGCCACGGTGGTCCCGGAGGAGAACACGCCGACGCTGGTGGTGAAGAAGTAGTCCAGGGCCGCCACCTCGCTCATGCCGCCGTTGGCCAGCACGGCGGTCGGACCGTGGCAGGCGATGCAGTTCTCCTGGTCCTCGCCGCTCATCACCTCCAGAGGCGACTCCCCGGCCCGCTCCTCGGCCAGCTCGTCCGCGACGTCCTGTTGCGTGTTCGCATGGCCGCTTTCGCTCCAGGCGTCGAAGGTCAGGTGATCCGTGTCCGCGAATTTCAGGCTCCCGTGGCACTGGCCGCACAGGTCCGCCCTGCTGTCCACCGGAACGGACATGCCCAGACTGGAATCGAAGATGCCCAGGGCGACCGATCCGGCCGGGTGGTCATCCGACACTTCGTGGCAGGTGCCGCAGGCCACATGGGGCCAGTCCTGCGTGTGATCGGCCTGGGTGGCGCCGGTGAACGTCCCGTTCTCGGTGGTAAAGAACCAGCTCATGGCCTCGGTCTCGGTCATGCCGCCTTCGGCCAGCACCGCGAGGGCCCCGTGGCAGGCGATGCAGTTCTCCGGTTCGGCCCCGTGCAGAACCTCCTCCGGAGTCTCCCCCGACCTCTCGGCGCCCAGCTCATCGGCCACGTCGAGCTGGGTCGCCGAATGGGGACCGCCGTTCCACTTCAAGGCGATGGTCGCGTGGCACAGGCTGCAGTCCTGTGCCTTCTCCGCCGGCGGAGGAGCGGTGACGTCCTCGTTGCTGCAACCGCCCGCAACCGTCATCAGCAGGACGGCTCCCGCGATGCAGGCCAGGATCATCAGGCCCGGCGGCAACTCTCTGTTTTGTCCATGCATGTGACACCTCCATATCTCCAGGTTCCGGTTCACGACTTGCCGCGCGGCGGAGACTCCGCCGTGATCATTGGTCCAGGAGGCCATGGCAGCGGGTGCAGACCGGCTCGGATCCGCTGTGGCACTGGGCGCAGGTGTTCAGATCGTCCTTGGCCTCCTCCCCGTGGTACAGGGCGGAGGTCCACTGCGAGAGGTAGTGGTTGCCCGGCCGGATATCGTTTTCCAGGTGGCAATCGCTGCAGAAGGTTCGCGTGTCGTGGCAGACGGCACATTCCTCGGTCCCCTTGTAGAAGACCAGGGGGTGGTCGTGGGACCAGTTCCGGTCATGGGCGATGTAGTCGACCTTCTCGCCGTGGTGGCACGCGATGCAGTCCTCGGAATTCCGGTGGCAGACCACGCAATCGTCGCCGTCGTTGCGGGCGGAGAACTGGTGCCGGTACCGGTAGTCCGCCTCGTGGGTGGACGGATATGGGGGCATCGGACCGAGGTCCGCGTCCTCGTGGCACGCGAGGCAGCCGGCGCGATCCGGCATCCGTGCCCTGGGACGGGGCGCGACGTATCCGGACTCATGGCAATCGGCGCAGCCCAGGTCCTGGTCGGCATGGACGGCGTGATCGAAATCCGCGTAGCGGAGGGTGGCGGACCCGACCGGCTCCGAACCGAGGACCATGGCCATGACCGCTGCCGCCTTCGCGAGATGGATTCGTTTCATCACCACACCTCCTGGTCGGCCTCACCGAGGCTGAAGCGGTAGGCGGCCTGCAGGCGGAATCTCACATCGTGGGAGACACCCTCGTAATCCAGGAATTCCAGGGCGCCCGACAGGAACCAGTCCCGGTGCAGGGTCAGGTCGGCGCCCGCGATGGTGGAGGCGGTGACATCCCGGTCGAGATCATTGCCCGGCTGGGCCTCGTAGAAGTAGCGGTAGGAGACACGGTTGTAGTTCAGCCAGAGGCGCATGCAGGGGCGGGCCCGCCAGGCGGCGTGCCCGTACACCCCGTCCTGCAGGCCGCAATAGCCCCGCAGGCCGCGGTACCCGGCCCCTCGGTGAAACGGTAGCTCCCGCGCAGGTGCTGGTAGTAGGGAACCTTCTGGTTCAACTCGTAGCGGTTCTCGTAGAAGAGGCTCCAGCGGCGATCCGGCCGGCAGGTCAGGGCAAAGCCGACCCGCTCGCTTTCCTCCCGGCCCTCCCACATGGACCGGGCCCAGCTGACGTCAAGGGTGAGGATTTCCGCCAACCGGGGCGTGCGGTAGAAGGCCCCACACAGCCCGATTGATTCCAACCTCCGGAGTCCAAACTGTGGACCGTGTCGCCGTTCGGATCATTGAAACCCCGGGTGCCACCGACCAGGGAGAGGGCTCCCTGGCTACCGCGCCACAGGACCCGCGCCCCATC
>JALUJS010000277.1 GCA_027056825.1 Candidatus Krumholzibacteriia bacterium
AGCCAACACTCCGGCGGCCGGCCGCGGCGACGCCGCCGGAGTGTTGGCTGAAGGGGAACGGGCCGAGCAGGCCCGGCCCGGCCTGGCCGAGACCCCGTACCAGGTCGCCCGGCAGCTCGAAGTCACCGGTACCTGGAACCGGGCTGTGGATCTCCTGCGGGTCGCGGCCGAGCGCTCCCCCGGCCAGAAGATCATCCCCTACCGCATCGGCCGGGACCTGGAACAGGCCGGGGACGCCGCAGGAGCCCTGGCCGCCTACGCCGCGGCCGCGGCCCGGGACACCACCTGGCATCTTCCCCATCTGCGGGCGGGCCTGTTGCTCAGGCGGCTGGGCAGGACCGAAGAAGCCCTCGACGAGCTTCGCCGGGCCCACGACCTGGCTCCGGGCGACCGCCAGGTGAGGGTGAACCTGGCCTCGCTGCTGGCGGAGACTGGCCGCCTGGAGGACGCGCGGTCCCTGCTGCTCGACCTGGTGCGGGACGAACCTCGCTATATCAACGGGTGGTTCAACCTGGCGCTGGTCGAATGGAACGCCGGGTATGAAGAAGCCGCCCGGACCGATCTGGCCCGGGCGGCGCGTCTGAAGAACCTGACGGAATCCCAGCGGGCCCAGGTGGACCGGCTGCGGCGTCTCATGCGTCCTACTCGGGAGCGTCCTTGAGCACACCCACATCGGGGTTGCTGGCGCTCGGCTCCTTCTCGCCCTCGGTGACCGACACCGTCGTCCGCCACTGCGGAACCATCCTGCGCACCTGGCGGGCCAGGATGATGTCGCCGATCACCGCGCCGGTCACCAGCACGGTCTCGCCCGGCTGCAGGGTCGCCTTTTCGCCGTTCTCGTCCAGGATGAGGCAACCCTTGGCGAACTGCATGGTTTTTTCGCCCACCATCCAGGTGCCGCGCGGGCCCTGCTGCAGCTCTCCGCGCACGAAGCTCTGCACGGGGGTGCGCCCGATACGCCTGTTGGTGGGGAAGTGCGCCACATCGTCCTTCTTCTTGTCGAACCAGCCGGCCGAAGCCGTGCCGGCCAGCAGCACCACCGCCGCCAGCACCACCAGCAGCAGCAGGGATCGTGTGTTTCGGTTCGTGCGCATCATGTTCTACCTCCACGGGAGCGCTGCTCCCTGTTGATCCCTCCTACTGCAGCCCCATCTCGCCGTTCTGGGGCATCTCGACATTGTCGTAATTCTCCTGCCAGGCCCGCACGGCCATGCGGGTGATGGGCGCCTGGATGTCGTTCACGTGGATCTGTGCGTCGCTGGACTGGACCACCACCGTGCCGCTGGAAAGATCCACCACCGGGTATGAGGCCACGCCATCGCCCAGGGACACCGAACGATCCTCGGGATCATCGCTCTCGTTGTTCTTGGCCTTGGTGCCGTCCAGGTAGTTCAACTGGTACAGGTACGAGTTGCCTCCGCCCGCGCAGGCCACCTGGGTCGGCGCGTACGAAGTGAAGATCACCGTCTCGGCCACCACCACCGCCGTTTCGGTGACGCGCTCGCCCTCCTCGTTCCACAGATCCACATACCAGCCCGGATCACCGTTGAGGGTGTGGATGGTGCTGGTCTGGTCGACCAGGTCCCCGGGGTCGTAGGTCGATCCGTCCTGGCGGTCGATGACGCAGTAGAAGCTCTGCGGGGTCTGGTCCGTCATGTCGTCTTCGGTCAGGTAGGCCCCGGTACCGAAGTAGACATAGACTTCGCCGTTGGGGCCGTAGGCCGTGGCCGGCGGGGACGTGATCTCGTTTGCTCCGGTGAACAGTTCGCTCTTGTCCCAGTAGTCGGGGTTGGTGTAGCCGTTGACCTCGAAGCGCCAGATCGAGCCCAGGAGGTCGCCCACGTAGACCAGGTCCACGTTGCCGTCCAGGTTCATGTCCACGGGAGCGGGCGTGGTGGCCTTGTTGCGGGCACCGTTATCCTCGCTCAGCAGCACCGAGCCCAGCAGGTTGCCGTTTTCCACGTCGTAGCCGTACACCCAGGCCTGACCGTCGGTCTCGTCCAGGCCCGAACCCACGATGGCCACGGGGTTGCCGTCGATGGATACGATCTGCACCTCGGAGTTGTAGGACTTGCCGTTGGGCAGGTCTTCCTGCCACAACACCTGGGGACTGTTGGGGTCGGTGATGTCCAGGCAGAACAGGCTCGAACCACCCTCGCGACCGCCGGCGATCAGAACCGTGCGCCAGACGCCGCCCAGCTTGACGTCCTTGACCGTGGCCGTCTGGTCGCAGGTGTAGACATGGCAGTAGTTGGTGTCGGCCATGGTCACGAAGTCAGGCAACGCGAACTCGGGGACGAAGGCCCATTCTTCCACGCCGCTCTCGGCGTTGAAGGCGTGGAGCATGCCGTCGTTGGCGCCGACATAGACCATCTTCTGCCGGTTCTGGTTGGCGTCGTAGAAGTTCTGGTAGCTTTCCTCGAGGATGAAGTCGGCCGGAGCGCCCACCACCACCGGGGTGGCGTGGACGATATCGCCCAACTTCCAGTTGTTGCGGTATCGCTTGGCGCCGGGGTATTCGGCTCCCCGCGCGTAGTTGATAAGGGTTTCAGCCTCGGCCACGCTCATGGCGTTCATGTACGGCAGCAACAGGGGCGCGTTGCCCTGGGAGAAATCCAGTTTCGTGGTCCCCAGGGCCGTGAAGATGTTCCGTGTGGACCAGGATCGGGCGCGCAACATCTCACCGGCCTCCCACAGGGCGGGGTCGCCGTCCTCGTAGGGCAGCTGGTAGCACTCCAGGTATCCCACCCAGTCCAGGGGCATGAATTTGCCCCGGTACAGGCGGTCGTCGGTGCCGCGCTCGGTGGACACCACCGCCACGGCCGAACCGGCGGAGATTCGCCGCAGGATATCCTGGATGGCGTACTCCATGCTCAGGTACAGGTCCACGGCGTTCTCGGCCTGGAAGTACAGGCCGTCGCCGTTGACCGCCGCCTCCTGCAACATGGGAATGTCGATGTGGAAGCCCACCACGTAGGTCACCACGTTCTGGTCGCCCTCCAGATCCGGGCGCAGGTCCTCATGCTGCATGTAGTAGGCGATGTCGTCGAAGTGGTCGCTGCAGTCATAGTAATCCGGCAGCCAGGAGCCGATGCTCGTGCAGTTGCCCGGATCATGACCGTCGTTGTCGGCGTCCCACAGGTAGGGGCTGACGTCCACGTCCATGGTGGGCTCGCCGTCGGTGACCACCAGGACGAAGTTGTACTGGCAGGGTGACTGGATCACGGCGTTCGGGCCGTCGTAGGTGAAGTAGTCGAGCACCGTCTCCATGGATTCCCCCAGGGGGGTCCAGGTGTTGGCGGTGATGCCGTTGATCTGGGCGTGCAGGGAGGTCTCGTTAACGCCGCATTCCCCGATGATGCTGCCGCCATGATCGTACTGGAACACGGTCAAGCCGAAGTTGAGGCGCTGCGAGCGGGTGATGATG
>JALUJS010000278.1 GCA_027056825.1 Candidatus Krumholzibacteriia bacterium
ACATCTCACTTATGCGCCACGAAGGCGTCGATCACCGGCTGCTTGGGAACGATGGACCCTCCGGTGTACCGGTACAGCGCCGACTTGTCGTGCACCTTGCCCGGCTCGGTGTCCTCAAGCAGCTTGAAGTGGTAGGCCCTTTCCACCGGCATGGCCTTCAGGGTCTCCATGTAGAACGCCATACGCTCCGCGTGGTACTCCTGCGTGTAGGGAGTGCCCACCGCATCGTTCTCGGTCCAACCCAGGATGCAGTCATCGGTGCTGTTCACGCATGAGACCATGGGCCCGCCGAACTCCGTCACCATGAGCGGAACGCCCGGGGCGACTTCCCCGATGGCCTCGGCCAGCAACGGCCAGTACTCCGGATCGTCATACAGGTGAAGATCGATGATGTCGTAACTCGCCTCGTTCACCAGGTACATGACCTTCTCGTCGATGATCTGCGCATATTCCGTGGCGCACAGGCTGTCGACCTGGGCTCCTGTCAACAGTTCCCGGTCCATGGGAATGGGCAGGTCCTTGCCCCGGGAACAGGCCGCGAAGATCCTCAGCGCGCCGGTGGAAAATCCGCCCAGGGCCACCGGCATGTCCGGCCGCAGCGCCTTCACCTGGTCGTAAAAGATGTTGTTGAGCGCGGTGAACTCCTCGACGGTCCCCACCCAGAAATCTGGGCTGGTCATCTCGTTGCCGAACTGCATGACGGCGATGTCGTCACCATGGCGCTTCAGCAGTTCGGTCAGGAAGGACCGGAACGCCTCCGGGTCGTCGATCAGGCAGGAGCGTTCGTTGCGGGCCGCGCCGCAGGCCCAGTCCGGCCCCCTGGCCTCGACCGTCAGGAACAGGTTGAGATGATTGTTCCTGACGAACCGCATCTTCCGGTCGAAGGTCTCCCAATCGTAACCATCGGCGTTGTCGGGCTGGATGAGATCCCAATGGGCGGAAAAGCGCAAATGGTCCACCCCGAGCGTAAGCCCCATGGCCGCGGCCGAAAAAAGGATTTCCGCGTCCGAACCCACGGGGGGATAGCTGATGCCGAAGATGCCCGTGTAGCCGTGCGGGCGGGGATCGGTGGACTTGTCGCTGCTCGAGCAGGACGCCAGCGCCGCCGCCAGCACCAGGATGAGTCCCAAAGCCGTCATCTTGAGTTTCACGGGGTCCTCCAAACAGAAAGCAGGCACGCACCTGTTCCCGGGCCGCATGTGGCCCGGTCCAAACCCCGTCATTCAACAACTGGAACCTGATGACCGCAACATTTCACTTGCCGCCCGCATTCTCCACGTGGAGACGAGGGGATCATTCCTGCTGCCACTTCCTGACAGCCTAATTTCAAACCAGGGTTGTTTTCCCCCCGACCGCCGTGTAGAATCGTCATGCTGGCCAAGAAACCTGGAAACAGGAAGCGAACCCGCAGCGCGTTTCGTTTCCCTGCCGGAGGAACGGCCAATGAAAACCAGGTTTATCGTTGTCGTTACGCTCCTGATCGCATGCCTTGCCGCCACTTCCGCCGCCTATGACCGTACTCCCATCGGGACCTGGGAATGGATTGAATACCAGGAGGAGGTGGACAGCCACACCTATCCCGGCGATGTGGGATACACCACACAGCTGACGTTTCAGGAAGACGGGACCTACATCGAGTTCAGGGATGAGGTTCCGGTGGCCATCGGTGAATTCACCTACGGAGAGAGTGAGATCTATCCGGGGCAGACGATTCCAATCCTGACCATCACTGTTGATGGAACCGGGGAAACATTCGCCTACGATGTTTTTCCGGATAACGCCCTGACCATCTACTATGGGCATGATGGCTGGTGGCCGGACTATCCCCTGGACCGCTATGTGCGGCGCACAGCCGTGGTCAGCTCCGAGCAAAGCTCCTGGTCGGCGATCAAGCTTCTTTTTCGCTGAGATATTGCCGGCATAGACGATCTTTCCCTTGTTGCTTGGCGGTGATAACCTGCTCGGGTATCCGCAGTCCCCGGACCCGGAGAAAGCCGTCCATGACCCCGTCATCCGCACCCGCCCACATCTCCGGCCTCTTCGCCTCCGGCGGCGGCGTGCCCAAGCTGCCGCTGGACCGCGCCCTCATCGACGCTGCGGGCATCGTCGGGGACGACCAGGCCGATCTGGAAAACCACGGCGGCCCCGAGCGCGCCCTCTGCCTCTACTCCCTGGAGCGCCTGCTGGCCCTGCGGGGCGAGGGGCACCCCGTGGAGCCGGGGGCCATGGGCGAGAACATCCTCATCGCTGGCCTGGACTGGGACCTCGTCACACCCGCCACGTGCCTGCGCCTGGGGAATGACGTGCTCATCGAAGTGACCCGCTACACCACCCCGTGCGCCAAGATCCGCGGCTGTTTCAGGGACGGGAAGATCCGGCGGGTGCTGCAAGACGCCCACCCCGGCTGGTCGCGCGTGTACGCGCGGGTATTGGAAGGGGGCGCCCTGTCCCTGGACGCCCCCGTGTCGATCATCGGAAAGTCATCTGTAATTACCGTACGAAAACCGTCTTCGCCGCCGTGAACGCCCACTGGTCCTGCGGCGTGTAGGCCCCGATCCCCTCGATCCACAGGGTATCGGGATCCACGAGCTGCACCAGGATGTAGTACTCCATGCCCGCTCCCAGGGGATGATAGGCATGGATGGCGCCGTCCGATACGACTTCGTCGAAAGGATCGTTCATCCCTTCGGCGCCGAACACCACCACGTAGTCGCGGGCCGGCACCGTGGCCACCGCGTCCCCGATGCTCAGGATCGCCTGTCCCAGGTTGTAGTTGTCCGGGGTGAAGGCCACATGCCGGGACTCGGGATAGATCTCGATCGTCCCGGACAGGAACCAGCACCCCTGCAGGGCTCCCGCCACGTCGTTGTGCAGGTAGCCGCAGTAATCCGCCGGCGGAACCGAGCCTTCGCCCGTGGCCATCAGGGCGTAGATCGCGTCTCTTTCGCTCCCCGCCGGATAATATTCCACCGGACACTGGGCATACACGTAGTACTCGTCGGTCCACAGCCCGCCGGCCATGTCGGCCGCCGGCCTGGTCAGGTCATAGAGCCCGAAATCCAGGGCCGCCTGGCTGTCCGGGCCGCCGATGGAGCCCAGCACCTGCCCCGCCGCAACCTCCAGGTTCACCTCGTTCCTGTACCAGGTGATGATCGAGTCGGTGCCGCTGAAATAGACATCCCCCTGCGTCCAGTCGCTGAAGTCGCCCCGTGGTCCGAAAAGGTCCTCGTCCAGGCTTGCGACATGGCCCAGCACCAGGGTGATGTTCTCGCAGGGTTGCAGGGTCAGGGCGTAATCGATGTAGGTGGACCCCCGGTACTCGGAGGCCTGCAAACGGGAGACCACCAGGTCCCCGGGGCTGACCACGTCCGACGTCACCGGGTCGCCGGTTCCGGGATCCTGCTTCAGGTACAGATAGATAT
>JALUJS010000279.1 GCA_027056825.1 Candidatus Krumholzibacteriia bacterium
AGTTAACACCTCACCCGATTGTGCGGCTTGGCGTTGACAGGGTGGGGTTTTCCTTGGTACCCTGCCATCAAGAACTCCATATCAGCGAGGCGATCAAGTTCTGGATATCAAAGCAACTGGATTCTGCGGGGGAAATGCTTACGAAGTTTGCGGCTTTCACCCCCTCCTACCAGAACTCCAAATCCCCCGTTGACCAGGTCTGAGAACAGTCGAATTAGTGTTAGGCCGATGGAGGAATTAGTGCACGTAGCTTTTATTGATTACCCGGCTTTTTTCGATGGCGCCTTCCCTGGCAAGAAGGTGAAAGAGTTTGTCGACTGTGTGGAGGGAATCGATGTGAGCGTGTCAAAAGCAAAGCTTGTTATTCATCAGGCTGCCCGAATGTTGTGGTTGGGGGACCGCATTGCTGAATGTGCTCGGGGGCGTCCCGCGCTCCAGATCTTCTTTCATCTAATCGCGGCTGAGGCGGTATCTAAGATCACCTTTGCTTTCGATGGAGAGGGGCGATCACGTGAGTACGTGCGCAAGTTTTTCGAGGAGTTGTGTGGGACCGAGCACCATGGAGTCTTGGAAACAGTGTTTACTCCTGAGATCGGAGAGGACCCTATAGTACTCCGCGACGCGGTGGACCTCCTATACTCAATCCGCTGTGACGTGGTACATGAGGGACAGTACTTTAGTTTCGATATGCCTGAACGGGATGGGGACACGCCACTTATGGGATCAATCAAAGGCCGTATAATCACAGTAAGACGTCCCGTCACCCATATTCGACAAATCGTTCTTGAGGGAGCAGTTCTGGCTGCTGTTCGGCTCTTACCCGCGACGTCGGATTGCATAGAGTTATGGGATGGGTAGGGAACGTCCTAACTACCGCTTGCACCTGTCAATCGCGTCTGTCACGCTTCGTGCTGGCGCACGAACCGCGCCAGCCCCGCTTGCAGGTGAAGCAAACGTTAGAAGGAGTTGCACCCGAAAATGGGGGTCCAATTGAAGGAGATTGTTTCTGGCATTGATATTGCGGCCAATTTGGCGACAGTTGTCGCGTCTGTACTCGCGGTGTACTTGTTTGTGTCGAAGAGAAAAACAGTTTCGTCCGTGCTCAAACTCTTGCTGAATTACTCTTCGCAAATCACCCTTTCGGAGCTTAAGGCGAAACTCGAGCGTCTAAATGATCTAAGTGCGGAAGAGGAGAAAGAGGCAGCAGACATTATCAACATTTTAAGCGAAATAGTGGGCCAACTCCGAGGCAACAAGACATTGGCGCGCCAGTGTGATAGATTGTTGTCGAAGATCGTGTCATATACAGAGGGTCGTGGCAAACTTTCGGAACCGAGAAAACGAGCTCTTGTCAGTGAACTCAGGGAACAGCTCCGTCACATCAACCTCGGGAGCTACGAGGACCTAATGGGAGACGAGAAATGAGTAAGGTTGTCCGTGCTGTAAATGTGATGATTTCTAATGCAAACAAGATCGACAACTGTGTCAGAAATAACGATGAGTACTTTTTCGAATACGACGGCAAGTACAAATGGTCTATGAGTTATAATGATAGTGAGAACGTGTACTATCTGTATTTCTACCCTGGTGATGGTTCAATCAAAGAACTCGCGTATGCTGGCCCGGAAGAATGGGAGCACATCAACATGGTGAGGTACTCGTCGGGTGACTTCAAAGGTGCAGAAGCCCATGAGTCATTTAGGGAGCTGTATACCTTGCTCAAAGAGAAGGTGTATGGAATTGACAAAGCCTTGGACGATATAATATCATCTGAGGATCTGCCCTTCTAACACCTATGAGGCCCCCGGCTGTCAAGAGGGTAGACGGATCCCTTTCCGATCTTTGACAACCGAATAGACTGCTATTTCAGCAACGATCCTGCCCCGGCTTGGTTTCCCGGTACTGGTGCGGGCTTGATGCCCTGCACCAAACACCTATCGAGGTTCGGGACCCGCCGGCAGCGAGTCTGCAGGGATTGATGATTCCCTGCGACCTAGAAACAAATCGGTGCCCTTGTGCCGGCCCAGTCAAAAGTCGGGCTGAGCTGAACGCTCTCCAGTTATTTCGGGGCTCGGGTAAGGAGCAGGGCATGGTACCGTTCCTGTTCTGTGATCCGGGAGCGGAGCGGCCGTCCAATCAACCGCGGTCGGTTGCCTCGGCGTTGATCCAGGTGCCCAGTCGTGATCGTTGTCACAGGCATGTTGGTTGCCGACAGGCACGCTTGCGGCTCTGCCTTTGCGGCTCCAGTTAGACATGTTGCTCGACCGCTCCCTCCCTTCATGTCTGCACGAATCTCTCGAGATCGAACGCCTGATCCCGCTTGAGCATGTAGTAGACGGCCCGGCCGAGCTTGTGGGCCAGGATCGAGAGGGATTTGGCCTTGCCGTGCTTCTTCTCCAGGCGTTTGCGGTACTTCATGCCTTCAGGGTTGTTGCGCAGGAACAGGACGGCCGCCTCACTGAAGGCCCACTTCAGGTGGGCGTTGCCGATCTTGCCGCCGCCGGTGCCGTAGCGCTTGCCGGCCGACTCCTTGGCGCACTTGACCAGGCGGGCATAGGAGGCGAAGTCCTGGACCCTGTCGAAGCGGTCGATGTCGCCGATCTCGTAGAGGATGACCATGGCGAGGATGGGCCCGATGCCGGGGATGGACCTGAGCCGGTAGAGCGCCTGGGGATCGTGCTGCTTGGCGTTGCGTGTGATGTACAGTTCGAGTTCCTGCTTCAATTGGTCGAGCACGGCGATCAGCGTGAGATCTGCTTCGATGCTGATGCGGACATCCGGGTCGATGAACTGTTCGGCGACGGTGTGGCGATTGGCCTTGTAGGTGATGCGGGCGCCGAAAGGTTCCATGTTGTACTGGCTGTTGGTGTTCTGGATGTGGCTGAGCAGGTCGGCGCGTTTGCGGGTCAGGAAATTCCTTCGACGTAGCAAGTCCCTGGTGGCACGCATGGCTGCGGGATAGACATAAGCCAAGGGGAAGGTGCCGCCGCGCATCAGGGCGGCGATCTTGCGGGAATCGATGCGGTCGTTCTTTGCTTTCCCGCCGTGGATGGCTTTCATGTATAATGCGTGTCCGAGGATGAAGGGGATGTCCTGTTCGGCGCACAGGTCGGCCAGCCAGTACCAGGTGAAGATGCACTCGACGCCGACGACGATATCCTCGCGAAACGGTTTGATGGCGTCGAGGAACGGATCCGGTTCTGCGGGCAGGTTGCGGTGCAGGCGGACCTGGCCCTGGTGATCGAGGATGCAGAGGAACATGGATCTGGCGTGCAGATCGATGCCGCAGTAGAACTGATGGGAGTCGGTGAAGAATCTCATTGGGGCTCCTCCTTCTTCTGGAGTCTGGGTGGTGCCATGACCCCAGCTTACCGCAAGGTGGGTGAAGACGGGGGCCTCAATGAGTATCAATC
>JALUJS010000280.1 GCA_027056825.1 Candidatus Krumholzibacteriia bacterium
CTCGAACACCCGCTCCAGCCGGTCCGGCGGGATCCCGATCCCCTGATCCGAAACGGCGATGCGCATCTGATCCCCCTCACGCCATGCCTGAACCCGGACGGTTCCCGCCTCCACGCTGAACTTGATCGCGTTGTCCACCAGGTTGGTGATCACCTGCCCCAACAGCTCCGGATCCGCCATCACCGGGGGGAGCCCCTCCGCCACCTCCACCTGCAGCTGGAGACCCTTTTCGCGCGCCTGGTCCTCCCAGGCGAAGGTGGTCTCCCGTAACAACACCTCCACATCCACAGGCCTCTTCCGCAGGGAGCCAGCCTCCAACGTCTGCAGGGTCAAAAGCCGGTTGACCATGTAATGCAATCGCTCGGCCTGCCGATGCAGGACCGCGACCGCCTCCCGCTGGGGCTTCTCCAGGTTCCCCAGCATCCCCTCCAGGAGCAACTCCACATACCCCCGGATCAGGGCCAGCGGAGTGCGCAGCTCGTGGGACACGTTCTGGATCATCTCCTCCCGCAGCCGCAACGCCTCCCGCAGCTTTTCGTTGACCCGCTGCATCGACTCATAGAGCCGGGCGTTCTCCAAAGCGACCGCCGCCTGCTGGGCGTCCCTGGCGGCCGGATCGGATCCCTGCAATGGTCGCCCGACGGCGGGGCCGCGGCCTGGATCGCCCCGGCGGTCGCGGGTGACTACTGCGGCGATCCGGAGCGCTGGATCGTGGCTGATGATCCGGGCTACCGCCACCTGGGCGACGGTTACCGGGAGGGCAAGCTGCGGCGGCTGCACATCTACGACGTCGCCTCCGGAGACATCCTGCCGGTGGTGACCGATTCCCTGGACGTGCGCGCGGCGGCCTGGTCCCCGGACGGGACCCACCTGGTGCTGAGCGCCAAGCGGCGCGCCGACCTGAACCGCAACCTGAACACGGACCTGTGGCTGACCGGGCGCGACGGCCAGGGGTTGCGCCTGCTGACCGGCAATCCGGGCGCCGACGACCAGCCGGTCTGGATGGCCGACGGCCGGGTGGCCTACCTGCGGGCCACCGATCCCCTGTGGGAGAGCGCTCCCCGCGCCGTGGCCATCCTGGATCCGGACATGGGGGAAGACGGGGGCCTCGAACGGCGCGCCGAAGGTTTCGACAACATGGTGCGCCGGCTGGCCGTCATGAAAGAAAGGATCTTCGTGACCGGCGCCAACCGGGGCTGCCTGGACGTGTTCGAGGTGCTCGGCAACGAGGTCCGGCCGCTGACCGCGGGCGGCCACGACTTCTGGAGCCTGCGCGTATCCGGTGGCCGCCTCGTCATGACC
The DNA here is from genome assembly GCA_027056825.1 of Candidatus Krumholzibacteriia bacterium. Classification (GTDB taxonomy): domain Bacteria; phylum Krumholzibacteriota; class Krumholzibacteriia; order LZORAL124-64-63; family LZORAL124-64-63; genus JAHJTW01. The sequence goes on from JALUJS010000280.1 coordinate 1,303, forward strand.
GGAGCGGGTCAGACCCTGCCCGGGGCGATCTTCACCCTGGATGTCCAGGCGACCGGGGAAAAACCCCGCACGCCGGACGTCCTTGTCGACCCTAATCGCCAGTGGCGGCAGCGGGTGGGCCTGGTGGACCCGGAGCCTTTCAGGGTGGAAGTGGACGGACGCCCCATCGAGGGCTGGTACTTCCGGCCGCCGGCCCTTGATCCGGGCTGCCGCGCGCCCCTGGTCCTGAGCATCCACGGCGGGCCGGAGTGGATGTACGGCGGCTACTTCCTGCCGGAGTTCCATATCCTTCCCACCTACGGCTACGGTGTGCTCATCGCCAATCCCACCGGCAGCTCCGGTTACGGCTACGCTTTCCAGAACGGGGTGCGGGGGGACTGGGTGGGCCGTCCCGCGCGGGAGCTGCTGGCCTGCGTGGATTTTGCCGTGGCCCGGGGCTGGGCCGATTCCACCGCCCTGGCCGTCATGGGCGGAAGCTACGGGGGACACCTGGCCGCCGCCCTGACCACGCAGACCGACAGGTTCAAGGCCGCGGCGGTGGACCGCATGTTCCCCGACCTGGTCGCCTTCTGGGGCACCACGGACGAGAAATGGTTTCCGGAGTGGGAGTTCTTCGGACGTCCCTGGGAGCCGCGGGCCCGCGAGGTCTACCGGCGCAATTCCCCGACCCTGCTGGTGGACCGGGTCACCACCCCGACGCTGATCAGCCATGGCATGGAGGATTACCGCTGCCTGATCGCCGGGGCGGAGATGTGGTTCTCAAGCCTGCAGGCCCTGGGCGTGCCCAGCCGCTTCATCCGTTTCCTGCACGAGGGGCACGGGATCAGGGATCCCCGCGACCAGGTCTTCTACCAGAGGCAGTTGTTGGCGTTCTTCGACCGGCACGTGCTGGGCCTGGCCGTGGGCGACGAGGCGGAAGATCCGGGGACCGACGATGAGACCGAGTCCTTTCCCCGCAACGAGTAGGGTGGAATGACGCGCTGGGTGCTGCTTCTGGTCATGACCTTCCCGGCGGCGTACTGCCTGTGGACCTTTCTGCTGACCAGCCTGCTGGGCGGCCGGGCCGAGCGGATGCTTTCGGCCCGGGGTTTGCGTGCCCTGGGCCGGGAGGCGGCCCTGCAGTACCTGCTGTGGGGGCTGGCGGTGAGGGACCTGCTGCTGCCTCCCTCCGGGACCGGAACCGACGGGGGAGGCCCGGTGGTGGTGCTGGTGCCCGGATTCACCGAGACCGAGTCCCTCTTTCTGCCCCTGCGCCGCGTCCTGGAGCGCCGGGGGTGCGCGTGCCGGGCGTTCCGCTTCGACAGCCTGCGGTGCGATCCGGAGCAGGAGGCGGCGCGGCTGGGATCCTTCGCCCGCTTCCTGGGGGCGGCCTACCCGGACCGGTCCCTGGTGCTGATGGGCCACAGTCTGGGGGCGTTGCTGGCCGCCCGGGCGGCGGCGGGCCTGTCCGGAAACAAGCCCCCGCTGCTGATCGCCCTGGGGGCCCCGTGGCGAGGGACCCTGCTGGCCCACCTGGCCCCGCGCCGATGCGGTCGCAACCTCGTCCCCGGCGGGGAGTTCATGAGCGGGGTGACGCCGCCGTCGGGTCCGGGGGTATTGAACGTGCGTTCGGTTCATGACACCATGCAGGCGCCGTTCGATTCCTCGGTCCTGGACGGGGTCGAGGAACTCGTGGTCGATGACGGCTGGGGACACAATTCCCTGGTGTGGAACCCGAGGGTCGTGGAGGGCGTGGTGGACTGGATCCAGGCTCATGCGTGAACGGACCGGAAGCGCGGGCGCGTGGCTCGGCGCCACCCTGGCGCTGGTCCTGGCCCTTTGCGCCTGCGGCGGGTCCGGCTCCGTGGACGCGCCCTGGGTGGCGCTGGAACCGGGCCTGGAGGTGGCCCGCTTCTCCTCCCGGACCGGCGCGGCGGACGCCGCGGGGGACCTCACGGTGCTGCGGGTGGATCCGGACCGCTGGCTGCTGCGGGTGATCAGCACCGAGACCACGGGCGACGGCCGCGGCCGGAGCCTGGATGCGTGGTGCCGGGAGTTCGGCCTGGTGGCGGCCATCAACGCGGGCATGTACCAGGAG
>JALUJS010000281.1 GCA_027056825.1 Candidatus Krumholzibacteriia bacterium
GGCGTACCCGGTGCGGTACGTTGACCGAGCAAATCCGAGAACGCCTTTCCTGTCGCGCTGTTAACCATCCGCAGTAGCTCCTTCATGAATAATTCGGGTTAGAGGCTGTTTTCGCGAAAAACTCCGCCAATGTCCCACCTCGTTCCAGGAGCGCCGCCTCATGTCCCAACGCCACTTCACCCCCGCCGTGTTCAGGTTCCTGCGTGATCTGGCCCGGAACAACGACCGCGACTGGTTCCAGGCCAACCGCGAACGCTACCTCGACGAGGCCCGCGATCCCGCCCTGCGGTTCATCACCGATTTCGGGGCGCACCTGGCGCGCATCAGCCCCCACTTCCGGGCCGATCCGCGGCCCAGCGGCGGCAGCCTGTTCCGCATCTACCGCGACATCCGTTTCAGCCGGGACAAGAGCCCCTACAAGACCCACCTCGGCATCCACTTCCGGCACGAGGCGGGCAAGTCGGCCCACGCGCCCGGCTTCTACCTGCACCTGGAACCCCGCGCGTGTTTCATGGGCGTGGGCATCTGGCGGCCTGACACGGCCACCCTGGTAAGGTTGCGGCGGCTCGTGGCCGACGACCCCGACGCCTGGCGGGCCATGACCACGGATCCCCGGTTCGCTACGAAGTTCTCGATAACCGGGGAACGCCTCAAGCGACCGCCGCGCGGATTTCCCGCGGACCACCCCCTGGTCGAGGTGCTGAAACTGAAGGATTTCACCGCGCTGACGCCGCTGACGCAACGAAGCATCACAAGCGCCGGTTTCGTGGAGGATTTTGCGGAACTGTGCCAGGCGGGCATGGGCCTGAACCGTTTCATCTGCCGGGCGCTGGACTTGCCGGCGTGATCAGGAGATCCTCCCCAGCGCGGCAAAAAGGAAAACCAGCACCATGATGGGCAGGATCACCACCAGGCCCGCCAGCACCACGTTGCCCAGCCCCCGCCACGCCGACCGGTAGCCCTGCACCTCGGCCACCGTCTTGGCCAGCAGGACCAGGGACCAGACGCCCAACACCAGTTCGATCAAGCCCATCAGGAAAAGCAGGCCGGACAGGGTGGCGCTGGAGTCCAGCCGGGGCGTCTGGGTCGTGAACAGCTCCTTGCCGAAGATCACGATCTCCAACACGGTCAACCCCAGGGCGACCACCGAGGGCAGGGATGACCAGGCGATGGCGGTGCGCAGGTGGTCCCGCGGGGCCCGTCCCCCCAACCAATCGCCGGTCCATCGGATCAGGTGGGAACCGAACCACAGGCTCAGCAGGCCTCCGAGAGCCCCGAAGACCACCGCCATCAGGATGATGCCGAACAAGGTCGTGTGATCGCCCTGGTTCCGGGAAGACGCCCTGCTGAAGGCTTCGGTGACGCCGGCCAGGGCGGCCAAAGGAAGCACCATGTAGGACGGGTCGAAGGCGACCAGGCGGCGAATGGTCGCCCGCGGGTGGAGCCAGATCTCGCGCCAGGGCTGGAAGACCGCCGGTTCCGATGGCGGCGGCTCCGCAGGCGATTCGGGTTGATGGCGGCTGAATTCGGGATAGTCGTATTCACCCATGGGATCCCCCTTGATATGGTGTTCACCCTACACCCGCGACGTCTCTTAACCCAGATTATTCATGAAGAAGCGTAGCGAGGATGAGGAAACGGCGCGACAGGAAAGGGGCTCGCAAGGATTTGCGAGGGAGGCGTACCCGATGCGGTACGTTGACCGAGCAAATCCGAGAACGCCTTTCCTGTAGCGCCGTTAACCATCCGCAGTAGCTCCTTCATGAACAATCCGGGTTAATCAACCGGCAGGATGGCCCGCAGGTCCTCCAGGTAACGCTTGAATTCCCGCTTCCCCTTCGCGGTCATGCGCACCAGGGTCACCGGCTTCTTGCCCTCGAAGGTCTTGGTGATGGATACCAGGCCACCCTCTTCCAGCTTGGACAGGTTCACCGACAGGGTGCCGTCGGTCAGCCCGAGGGAGCGGCGGATGGAGGGGAAGGTCTGCGCCCGGCCGGTGCGCAGCAGGAAGGACAGGATCAGCAGCCTGACCCTGCCGTGAATCAGCGGAGATAACGGCGGCCGGCCCGAGGGGCCCTTCGCCGTCCTGGCCTGTCGCGCCACGCCCTCGGCCTCCCTGCCGGGCGTTTCCGCCGCTGCCCCGTCTTCGGGTGACATCCTTGTTACGTGCAGACGGGTCGCGCTGCTGGGGACCGACGGGTCCGGGCTGGCGCCCTCGCTCGTCGGCCCCCGGGTTCAGGAACGGCCACCATGCCTTTTCCTGAAGCGGGTCCTCGCGACAGCCGGCGCCGAGGCGCTCACCGTCCGCCGCGGCCGCATCCTTGCGGCCGCGCCGATTCGGTGAGGGGGCGGCTGGCACCCAGGACCAGTTGACCGCCCCCCGTCGCCGCCCGGAGTTCCTTCTCCAGCCCTTGCGGGATCCTTCGCTCCGTCGGGATCCGGCTCCACCATCGCGTTGGACCTGATCCGCCATTGCGGCTGCGGATCTCTCCGGCGGCGGCCACCTGCGAGGACTTCCCTGTCCAGCACAGGCCTCCCGACCGCGCGCATTACTTTAGTATTTCAAGTCCTTTGTTTTTTCAAGTAAAAAACCGGGATGGGTTGAAGTTTTTTTTCAAGGCCACCGGAAGCCTGATCACGGGCCGGCCACCGGTCACGCAACTCTCATTTTCACACGGGGTTTGACAACATGACGCCGTGCGGGCGGCACTGGGTTAATTCGCTCCGCTCCGAGGGCGTCCCCCTTCCCGCAAGGTTCGCAATCACCGGGTTGACCCGGGGATGAGGGGCTGGACTTAAACCCGCAAAGGGCTATCTTGACGGCAAAGCCAGCAACCCGTCGGCAACGGACGTGAAGGAGGCCCCTGCATGAACAAGACCCAGAAGCTCATCGCCATGGAAGACAAGTACGGCGCCCACAACTACCACCCCCTGGACATCGTCATCAGGAAGGCCGAGGGCGTGTGGGTCGAGGACGTCGAGGGCAACCGTTTCATGGACTTCCTGGCCGCCTACAGCGCCGTCAACCAGGGCCACTGCCACCCCCGCCTGCTGAAGGCCCTGCGCCGCCAGGCCGCCAAGGTCACGTTGACCAGCCGCGCCTTCCGCAACGACCAGCTGCCGCTTTTCTGCAAGGAAGTCTGCGAGCTGACGGGCTTCGACCGGGTGCTGCCCATGAACTCCGGCGCCGAGGCCGTCGAGACCGCCATCAAGGCCGTGCGCAAGTGGGGCGAGAAGGTCAAGGGCATCCGGAAGAACAAGACCGAGATCATCGTCTGCGCCGACAACTTCCACGGCCGCACCACGACCATCGTGGGCTTTTCCACCGAGGAGCAGTACAAGGACGGCTTCGGTCCTTTCACCCCCGGTTTCAAG
>JALUJS010000282.1 GCA_027056825.1 Candidatus Krumholzibacteriia bacterium
CACCGAGGGATCGTGGTCCAGCGTCGTCACCAGGGGATCGAGCCAGTGCGGCTTCACTTCCATGTCGTTGTTCAGGAACAGGAGGTACCGGCCCCGGGCCACGGCCGCCCCGGCGTTGCAACCTTTGGCGAATCCCATGTTCTCGCCGCTGAGCACCGCCCGCAGGCGCTTCTGCTCCTGCTGCTGCTCGAGCCACCCGGTGGTGCCGTCGGTCGATCCGTTGTCCACGACGATGATCTCGAAACCCGGCTCCACCGGCTGGTCGTGCAAGGATTCGATGCAGACCCTGGTCAGCTCCAACTTGTTGAATACGGGGATGATGACCGACACGTCGGGTCGCGGGTGCTCGTGGGTATAAGCCATGAATCCTGTCCCTCCTGGTCGAAAACCGACCAATCGGCCCCCTCTTCAGGGGGCCTAGATCTCTTTTCGCGAGGGATTTGCAAGGATTGCGCCCCGGCGGGCGGGCGGAGCCTGCCTGCTTGACAGACCCGGGGCCGCGGGTTATCCTGCCGACGTCCTTTAAACGGTGCCCGTGAGCCCGAAAGGAGCCTTCATGAACGCCTTCGCATGCCCGGAAACACCTTCCGCCACGTCCCCTGCGCCCCAGTCCCGGCTGTTCCTACCCCCCGGCCGTCCGCGTTCGGTGGCCCGTCGCCTGGCCGTCCGCAACCGCGTCCTGGACCGTCTGCGCCGTTTCCTGACCCGTCGCGGCTACCAGGAAATTCCCGCGGCCCAGCCGGATGTGCCCGGCCTGCTGGCCCGCATGCTGGATCACGGCTTCCCGGCCCTGTGGTGCGAACACCTGGTGACCGCCCCGGATACCGGCGAGGACGCCGGACACCTGGCCTCCTACCGGCTCCTGACCCTGCGTGGGAAGGACCTGGATCTCCCCGCCCTGGCGGACCTGATGGAGGATCTGCTCAAGGATGTGACCGCCCACCTGGGCGTCGAACTGCTGGGCGGCCGTCAGGTCACCCGCCTGGATCGCAGTCTCCAGGTCCCGTTTCCCCGCCTGAACCATGACCAGGCCGTCGCCGCCGCGGGCCTGCGCGGTTGGCGGCTGGAGCCCGGCCAAACCTTCACCCCGCAGATCGAGGCCACCCTGGTCCGGCACTGCGGAAACCTGCCCCTGCTGCTGACCGGCTGGCCCGAGGGTCCGAAACCCGATCTGGCGCCCCTGGGCGGCGGGATGGCCGCCCGCATCAAGTGCATCGTCCCCTACGCGGGGGAGATCATGGACGGCGGCGTGTACGCCGATGGGCGCGCGGGGTTCAGCCTGGGGCTCAACCGCCTGCTTCAGTACGTCATGGGACTGGGATCGGTGGCCGATACGCGGATCATCCCGCCGGAACCGCGAACAGCGCGTCAGGCCCGGGCCTGACGGGCGATGCCCCCGCGCTTGGCGAAGTGGCCCACGCGGGGCTGGACCAGGCGGCGGAAATCCTCCAGCCGCATGGCGACGGTCTCGGTGTGGGTGCCGGCGTTGAAGGCGATGCGCTCGGCCCGCAAAAGACCTCCGGCCAGGTAGACGGGCAGCCCGTACAGGGGGCCGACCGGAGGCATGGCGCCGGCCTCGCAATCAGGGAAGGCGTCCTCGCACTCGCATCCCCGGCAGATCTCCACGCGACGTGCTCCCGCCGCGGCCCGTAGCAGCTCCCAGTCGATGTGGCTGTCCGCCGGCAACACCACCAGGGCGGGCTTGCCGTCGATGCGGACCATCACCGTCTTGGCGAAGGCGGACTGGGACACGCCCGTGCGGTTGGCCACATCCCGGGCGCTGACGGCGTTGGCATGGTGGATCAGGTCGTAATCTACGGCTTGTTCATGGAGAAACTGCAGGAGCTTGGCGCTGGGCATGACGGGCCTCCCAGGCATCGGTCCGGACCCGGCGGACAGGGGCGAGCCGGGCCCACGGGCCCATCATAGCACAAAAACAGGGAAAATCCCAAGGAATCGGGGGAAAGCCTCCCATCCGCTAACGGCCCTGCTCGGTTGCGTCCGGTCTCCCGTCACCCATCCTGACCAGTTGGAAGCCAGAGACGGTGCGTCCCAACCAGTAACACACCAAGGCCAGGATCATGGGATAGGCCATGATCTTGTCCATCCACCCCACCTCATTCGCCACGGTGAGGACCGCCCCCATACCCAGGATGGCAACGATGTCCGGCATGCTGGCGCCTATGCCTTGTTTTCTAGTAGTCATCAGGAAGAGCCTCGTTCAGTCCGACACTTGTAATACCCCCGACAATGGCGCCGCCCGTGGGCCCGCCGATCAGGGCACCCCAACCGCCACCGAAAATGAATCCGCCGATACCGCCGGCAATCCCCCCAATGAGTCCTCCGACAGTGTCACCGACGATAACCAAGGATGATTTTTTCAGGCGCTTGTTACTATACTGGTAGTCATTGTACCAGTAATCGTTGGAGTTTAGCAATATGTTCAACGCATCTGAATAGGGATGATTTTCCGGAAAACCGTTCTGTTCCCCGTAGGCCATCGTCACCTCTCGGACCCTCTCGGCGGAATCGCAAAGTTCCACCTTGGATAGCAGTCCCTGCCAGTATTCACGGGTATGGTCATCAACAGGCCATAGGAAGTGACCAAATACATCCCTGCCGTCATTGGCAATGGCTGCTGCGTCGAAAAAATTCAGATAATCCTCCAATGAATCAACGCAAACATCGGCGTACGGTTGGCAGACCAGAGCATACCTTTCAGCAAGTTCACGGTTCGTGGGACTGACTTTGAATTGCCCATACTGGAAATAATACTCTTGGACAAGAGTATTGTGCAGTTCACCAGGTGTCATTGCTCCTTTTTTTGTCGCCAAGATAGGAGTGACAAGTTCCTTGCTCAATTCCATGGTAGGAAGCGCCATGGTCAGGGATTCCGGCATGGTGGTTTCGGAACTACAGCCAAGGAATCCGCATAGGGCCCCCAGCACCATCATGGCCAGGATTGTCATGAGTGCTCTTTTCATTTGGTCCTCCTTTGGATACTCACACTTCTGAAATAGTCCCTGCGATTGTTGATTCGGGATTTTCCACCTCTCCCATGGGGGCAGTCCCGATTTAGCACTATCCGTTCCCGAACACCACGCATGACTTTACTTAAAGCAATCACAAGAGTTACAAAATCAGACCAGAATTGGCACCGGCGAAAGTGGGACACAATTCCATGAAAAGTGTCCCACTTGTCCCGGTGGGGGTGGGACAGTGGGACACTTCCGATTTCCGGATTTGGATTGAGTTAACCAACCACCGGCCAGATGCCCTGGTCCTCAAGTTGCCGGGCGGCCGCAACCGCCCAGCCGCGGTTGGCCGCCGGACTGGCGGGGCTGGGATGCAGGACCGTGCCCAGGCGAGGTCCTCCGGTATCAGACGCCCCGCCCAGCAGGGATTCCAGTTTCTTGCGCGCGAACGCTCCCACTCCCACCACCCATTCCGGCGTGTAGATGTCGATGAGGGCGAGCAGGCGCCGGTCGCAGGCGGCGAACAGCGGACGGGCCTCCGCGGCGGGCAACTTGTCGGGGGTGCGGTTGCGTCCGCTGTCTTCCATGAAAGCCAAGGGACAATAATTGACGATGATGTGCTCGGCGAAAAAGGCCTCGGGCGCACCGAAGCGCGCGGCGAAATATCCCCACAGACGGCGGCCGCTGACCTCCGAGCGGGGACATTCCAGGCCCTGGACGGGTCGCTTGGGGTGCTCCCGGACCGGCTTGCCGACCTTGCCGTCCAACCCCAACCAGTCCCGGACCGCGGCAACCTCGCCGAAGGGCACACCGGTCTGGGCCATGCCCCAGGGACCGGGGTTCATGCCCAGCATGAGCACCCGGCGCGGCGAAGCTCCCCACCGGCGCACGTACTGTGCGTGCAGATCCCAGGCGTAATCCAGGGGGTTGTACGTGTAGGCCACCGGGTCGCCGAAACGCATGTCCGCCACCTGGTCGCGCAACAAGGATGCGGCGGCCAGGACGCGGTCGGCGAAAGCGCTGTCTTGCTGGAAGACGGAATCAGTACGGGGCACGGGTTGGTCCGCTCGGTTACTTGGTTCGGGTAACGATTTGGGACAACCTACTTCACCCTCCCCCGGCGGCGCAAGCCTCCGAACCCGGAATTTCCCCCTTTGCCGGGATCTGGTATCCTGGTTTTCCCCACCCTTACCCGAACCAAGGTGGAGTCCATGCGTCTGCGTGTCCTGCTGCTTCTTTTCGCCCTGCTGGCCGTGGCCGGTTGCCGCCGGGAACATTCCGGCGCCGTTGCTTCCGCCTCCCTGATCTTCCTCGGGGGGCACATCCTGACCCTCACCGAACGCGACGCCTCCGCTCCGGCCACCGCCGTGGCCGTCGCCGGCGGCCGCGTGGTCTTCGTGGGCGACGACGCCGGCGCGCGCGACCTGGCCGAACCGGAAACACGGGTCATCGACCTGGCAGGGGCGACCCTCCTGCCCGGCTTCACGGACAGTCACTGCCACCTGTACGGGCTGGGCGCGGCGCTCGCCCAGATCGACTGCGTGGGCACCGTTGACGCCGAAGCCGTGGCCGCCCTGGTGGACTCCGCGGCCCGTGCAGCACCTTCCGGAGCGTGGCTCCAGGGCCGCGGCTGGGACCAGAACGACTGGAAGGTGAAGGAGTATCCCCACCGCACGCTCCTGGACCGGGTCAGCGGGGACCATCCGGTCCTATTGCGGCGCATCGACGGCCACGCCGCCTGGGCCAACAGCAAGGCCCTCCGCCTGGCCGGGATCACGGCGGACACTCCCGATCCCGACGGCGGCCAGATCGTGCGCGACGCAGGCGGAAAACCCACCGGCATCCTCATCGACAACGCCGCCGACCTGGTCCTGGACATCGTCCCGGAGCCTGACCGCGCCGAGAAGACCAGGCGCATCGAGCGCGCCATCCGGCACTGCCAGGAGCGTGGCCTGACGGGGGTCCACGAGGCGGGCATCGACTTCGAGCGTTTGGACATCTACCGCGAACTGGACGCCGACGGGCGCCTGGGCCTGCGCATCTACGGCATGTTCGACGACAAGCCCGCGGTGCTGGAAAAAGCCCTGGCCGAGGGACCTTTCATCTCGGCCGACGGCATGGTCACCGCCCGGGCGGTGAAGCTGTACGCCGATGGCGCCCTGGGCAGCCGCGGCGCGATGCTCTTGGCGGATTATGCCGACAAGCCGGGCTGGCGGGGCCTGCCGGTGACCCCCCGCGCCCATCTCGAGGAGGTCGCCCGCACCATGGGCGCGGCGGGGTTCCAGATCTGCACCCACGCCATCGGCGACGGGGCGAACCGCATGGTGCTGGACATCTACTCCAAGGCCCTGGGCGCGCTGGGCTTCGAGGACCGCCGCTGGCGCATCGAGCACGCCCAGATCCTGTCCCCGCAGGACATCCCCCGCTTCGCCAAGCTCGGCGTCATCGCGGCCATGCAGCCCACCCATTGCACCAGCGACATGGACTGGGTCCCTGACCGCATCGGCCAGGAGCGCGCCCGCGGCGCCTACGCCTGGAAGTCCCTGCTGGACAGCGGCGCGCGCCTCTGCTTCGGCACCGATTTCCCCATCGAACGGGTCGACCCCCTGCTGGGCCTGTACGCGGCGCGGACCCGCATGCACCCCGATGGCTCCCCGCCAGGCGGTTGGCACCCCGAACAGCGTATCGACGGCCGCACCGCCGTGGAGCTGTACACCGCCGGTTCGGCCTACGCGGCCTTCCAGGAGGACGCATTGGGCCGTGTCGCCCCCGGTTACCTGGCCGATTTCACGGTCCTGGACGGGGATCCGTCAACCTGCGGTGACACCGATGTCCTGGATCTGAAGGTCCTGTACACCGTGGTTGACGGAAAGATTGTTTACGCCAACGGCGGTTGACCCGGATTCCGCTGGAACCCTGTTGCGGATTCCCCGTATATTCCTACCTGTAGAATAGGACGCCCGGGATGGCCCGGGCGTCTTTCCCCCTGCAAGGAGAAACCATCCATGAGATCGTTCCGCATCACCCTGGCCCTGACGGCCCTGACCATCCTGGCTGCCGCCGGCGTCGCCGCGGCCCAGGTCACCCCCGCCGCATCCTTCGACGAAGCCCTGCAGGCCGCCCGGCAGAATGACCAGCTGGTGGTCGTGGACTTCTACACCGACTGGTGACCCAGTTGCAAAGCGTTCGCCCGTGCGGCGAACACCAACCCTCTCATCGCCGAAGCCCTCGAGGGCGCCGTCTTCGCCAAGGTAAACACCGAGAAAGGCACGGGTCCCGACCTGGCGGGCCAGTACGGCATCCGCGCCCTGCCCACCTTCGTGGTGATGAACGGCCAGGGGGAGGTCACCGACCGCTGGGTCGGTTACGGCGGTCCGGAAGCGTGGGCCAAGGCCGTGGAGATGGCCAAGGCCGACCCGCGCACCATCACCGCCAAGCGCGCCGCCTTCGACCGTGAGCCCAACGCCCACCTGGCCGAATGCCTGGCCAACGACGCCGCCGCCGAATTCGACTACCAGGGCGCAGTGAAATTCTACCGCCAGGCCCGCGGGCTGGATCCTGACCGCGCCGGCTATTTCACCGAGCAGATCCTGACCAACATGTACTACGGCTCGCGCAGCAAGGCTTTCACCTTCGACGAGGTCGCCACCGAGGCCGACCTGGCCCTGGCGCAGCCTGACGTCACCAGGGACCAGAAGGAAGAGCTGGCGGCCATGATCTCCGGCATGGCGCGGGCCATGGACGCGCCGGAGAAGGCCGTACCCTACATCAAGGCGGCCCTGGCCGAGGATATCGGTGACGCCGAGCCCAGCGAGACGCGCCTGAGCCTGATGGTGGAAAACGCCCTGCTGGTGGAACACGATACGGACAAGGCCGTCAAGCTGCGCAAGCAGTTGCTGCCCGACGGCTGGCAGGACGACCCGGACCAGCTGAACAGCTTCGCCTGGTGGTGCTTCCAGAACGGGGTCAACCTGGACGAGGCCGAGAAGCTCGCCCTGCACGGGGCGGAGATCGCCGATGATGACGCCACCCGCGCCAACATCCTGGATACCGCGGCGGAGATCAGCGCCGCACTGGGCAAGCCGGATGACGCGGTGGCCCACGCCAAACGCGCGGCCGAGCTGGACCCGGACAAGGACTACTTCCAGCAGCAGGTCGAGCGCTTCACCAGGGAGGCCTCCGGCGGCAAGCCGTAGGCGGAGGCCATCATCCGCTTCCCGGTGAAGGTTCATGGAGGCTGCTGGAACCATGGATGGCGAAAGCGCCCGGAATGCGAGAAGGCCCGGAACACGAGGTTCCGGGCCTTCGTCCTTCTACGGGAAGGGGTGATGCTCTCCGCTTACGGATCGCCGCCGAGGACTAGTTGATATACCCCAGCGACCTCAACTGCCGGCGGATCTCCTCGTCCACCTGGGGATCCCGCTCTCCTTCGGGTCCGGAAGCCGGCGCGAGGGTCATGTACGAGTCCACCCTGTGCTTGTCCAGTTTCTTCAGCCGCTTGGCGCCCGCGGGCGTGGCCGGATCGAGCAGGATCCCGCCCGGCATGTCCCGGGCCGGCGGCAGGCCCATCATGGCCAGCATGGTGGGGCAGATGTCCAGCAGCTCGATATGTCCGAACTTGACCCCTGCCTGGTACAGCGGGCTGCGCACCAGGAAGATCCCCCACTCGCTGTGCTCGGCGGTGCCCTTGCGCCCGGTGCGGCGCGGTCCGTAGAACCCGTGGTCCGAAACGATCACCGTCTGCCGGTCCGGCGGGAACCACGACAGCACTTCGCCCACGGCCTCGTCGGCCCAGTCGTAGTAGTTCTTCACCACATCCTTGAACAGCTCGACCTTCGCGGGATCCAGGTGCACGTACTCGCGATCGGTCGTCATGTAGGCGTAGAAGTTGTGGCTGATCATGTCCGTGCCGCGCACGTAGAAGAAGAACAGGTCCGGGTCCCCGTGATGGGCCAGGTAGTCGGCCACCTTCAGGTAGGACAGGTCCGCGGCATAGATTTCCCGCAGGTGCTGCATGTCCTGGGGGTACTTCCGTTCGGCTTCGGCCACCCGGTCGGCGGGGATGAACCGGGCCAGGTCCTCCTCCGTCAGGTCGTCCGGCGCCACGCGCAGGGCCACCAGGGTTTCGGTCAGGGAATCGGGATAGACCAGGGCTTCCAGGGGATGCTCGCGCTTGGCCCCGTAGGGGAGGAAGTCGCTGACCATGACCCCGTCGATGGGCCGGGCGGGATAGGTCGTCCACATGCCCATGACGTCGGTGCTGCGCCCGGCGGCGGTCAGGATGTCCCACAGGGCCGGCGCCCGCCAAGCGCTGCTCGTCACCGGCCTTTCATCCCGGCCGCGGACGAAGTTGTGGATCCCGTGGACATCGGGCGTAACCCCGGTGCAGATGCTGGCCCACAGGACCGGCGATTTCTCCAGCGGGTAGAAGGTCTTCATGCGGCCGGAGGCCGCCTCGGCCATGAAGGCCCGCAGGTGGGGCAACCGCCCCGCTTCGAGCATGGGATCGAGCAGACGCCAGTCGGCCGAATCCAGGCCGATGACCAGGAGCTTGCCGTCGGCTTTCCGGGGCGCTTCGCCCCTGCCGCAACCGGATGCCAGGATCGCCGCCGCCGTCAGCGCCAGGACGAGCACCAGGATCCGGATCGTCGCGTCGCGTGCCATCATCACCACCACCCTCCAGGGTTCACATCTCGACGCCCAGCAGGTCCTTGACCGCCAGGCCGCCCAGGATCGAAAGGATCATGAATGCCACCAGCCAGTCCAGGCGCGCCCCCAGGTAGGCCATCTCCCGCGCGGGATACTGCAGGTCCCAGGACCGGACCGAACCGCCGGTCGGCTGCGGCGGCCAACCGGGATACAGCAGTTTCTCCCACCAGACCGCGCCCAGGCGCCGGCCCAGCAGGGGCAGCCCTGCGCCGACGCGGACCGTGACCGAGGCAGCTGGACGTCCGGACACCAGGACGCTCACGGGCCAGTCGCCCACAGCGTCCGGCCGCAGCCGCCACGCTACCGCACCCCCGGCCTTGTCCACCACCGGACCCGCGACCACGTCCAACTGCGCCGGCAGGTCAAGGACCGCGTCGCGGGGATCGGCGCCCGGAGCGACGCGGACCACGAGCACCGCGTCCTCCCCGGTGCGCAGGGGTCGGTGGGCGAAACGGCCTTCGAGCTGGGCCAGGGTCAGCACCATGGGCACCAGCAACGCCACCAGGGCGGGCGCCGATAACGAGAGGTAGCGCAGGTTGGCCAGCGCCAGGTCCTTCTGGATCCGCGCCAGCACCCGCAGGTGGTCGGGGTACATGCCCATTTCCAGCAGGTGGCCCACCAGGCGGTCCCGCTGCCGGGCCAGGCGTTTCTGGGGCGTGACGGCCTTGAACAGCGCCAACGCCCACACGCCCGTGACCACCGCGATCACGGTCATGGCCCAGGCCGGATGCCCGCCCAGGGGCCCGCACACCAGGTCGAACAGACGGGTCACGATGCCGTTGAGGGCGGCCATCTAGGAAATGTACCCCAGGCCCTGCATGCGCTTGCGGATCTCCTCCTCGGAGTCGCCGCCCTCCTCGAATTTCGAGAGTTCCTTCTCCAGCACGTGCTTGACGAACTCCTCGGGGGTCGCGTAACCGGCCAATTCGCTGTACTTGCGCACCTTGGCCATGAGTTCCTTGTCCAGCTTGATCTTGTCGCCGCCGCCGAACATGCGGCACCTCCTTTATCGTTTCTCGAACACGCTGCCGCCGACCATTTCCGGCGGCGGGGTGATTCCGAACAGGCCAAGGATCGTGGGAGCCATGTCCACCAGCGCCGGATGCTTCCGCAACAACGGCCGGTTGGCCATGAGGATGCCGGGCACCTCCGAGGCCGCGATGCAGTGGTCACCGCTCCACTTGAGCATGTTGTCCATGAAGACCGCGTCGGGGATCTCGCCGAGGGCGGACTCGTTGCTGCCACGCCAGCCGCGGTAGTAGCCCACCACGATGTCCGGGCCGATGGTGCGCTGATCGCCGTGGTACACCTGGTCGGACCGGTCGGCGGTCTTGATGGCCCGTCTTCCGTCCACCGGATCGACCACCGCCTCCAGCTTGGCCTTCAGCTCCGCCAGCAGGGCCTGCTCCTCGGCGCCCGGCTGCACGATGCCTTCCTTCTCGCGCCCGGCCAGGTTCAGGTACAGGCCGTTGATGCCCAGGCCGTAGGCCCGGGTGCGCGACCAGTCCACGCCGATGAGCATCTGCACGTCGGCCGGGTCGGTCTCCGGCAGCAGGACCAGGTAGCCGTTCTCGTAAAGCCAGGTGTTCAGGTTGAAGGCGCGGTTCCAGGGGGCGAAGCCGTGGTCGCTCATGACCATGATCACCGTGTCGTCCGGCACCCGGTCCAGCGCCAGGCCCAGGACCGCGTCCAGCTCCTGGTAGACCCGGCGGATGCGGTCCTTCTGGTCCGGATCCGCCTCGGCGTGGGTGGGGCTGCC
>JALUJS010000283.1 GCA_027056825.1 Candidatus Krumholzibacteriia bacterium
AACTGGCGTTCCATGGCATCACCTCCATCGAGGAGGCCAACCCTTGGCTGGAGAGCTACTTCCTGCCCCGCTACAACGCCCGCTTCAGCGCCAAGGCCGCCGAACCGGGGTCTGCGTTCGTGAAGATCAGCGCCAGGCAGCGGTACGAGGCGGTGGCCTTCGCCTACGAGGCGACCGTGGGCAACGACAACTGCATCCGCTTGGGGGGCCTGATGATCGATGTCCCGCCGAAACGAAACCGGCCCAGCTTCGCCAAGGCCAGAGTGCTGGTTAAACAGCACCTGGATGGCCGCTGGACGGTACGCTACAAGGGGGAGGTGATCGCCAGGCACCCGGCAACCCCGGTGATCGAACCGGTCAGATCGTGGAAAAAGAGGAGCAAAAGGCCCACCGACCGTGCCAGGAGCATGGTCCAGGTGTACATCAACTCGAAACCGGCACCGGCCCCGTGAGGGGACATTTTTGCTTTGCAGTTAAGGGGACATTTTGGCTTTGCTTAAACAGCCCCGGATTTTTTCGTAACAAACCCGCCGCCTTTCCCACTCACCCATGTTCGCAGCAACTGCAACCGACTTTTCCAAGAGGTGAAAACATGAAATCGCACAAGACTCTCGCAGGTTCCCTGCTGGCCGTTGCCATGATCCTGACCGCCGCGGTGGTCCCAGCCGCCCCGGCCCACGCCGGCGCCCTGGTCCAGCAGAAGGTGGTCAGCGGTTCGGTCAAGGACACCGTGGACACCCTGAGCAAGATGGTCGCCAAGAACGGCATGATGGTCATGGGTGAGATCCACCAGGGCAAGATCCTGGAGATGACCGGCCTGAAGGTCGAATCGGAGACCATCTTCGTGGGCAACCCCAACATGGGCAAGAAGCTGTTCTCGGCCAATCCCGGCGTAGGACAGGTGGTGCCGGTGCGCATCAATGTCTTCCGGAACGCCGACGGCAAGACCGTGGTCAGCTACATCCCGCCCTCGCGGATCCTGGCCGACTACGACAACCCCATGCTGACCAAAATGGCCGGCATGCTCGACGACAACCTCGCCAAGATGGCCGGGATGTTGAAGTAACGGATTTCCCCCCGGGACCGGCCGCCCGTGGGCCGGTCCCTTCCCTAGCCCGGATTCTTCATGAAGGAGCGTAGCGAGGATGAGGAAACAGCGCGACAGGAAAGGGGCTCGCAAGGATTTGCGAGGGAGGCGTACCCGGTGCGGTACGTTGACCGAGCAAATCCGAGAACGCCTTTCCTGTCGGCTGTTAACCATCCGCAGTAGCTCCTTCACGAAGAATCCGGGCTAACCCTGGAGGCCATTATGAAACGCCTGTTGAACGGTGAAATCATCCTGAGTCTGATCGTGCTGGCCCTGGCCGGACTCGCGCCGAACCTGTTTCCCGCCGCCCAGGCCGGCGTGGCCAAGCTCTCGCTGCTGGGCCGGGCGGTGCTGATCCCTTCGATCGTCCTGCTGGCGGGAACCCTCCTGCTGGCGCGCTCCCTGGGCTACGAGCGGCTGGTCAATCGCACCCTGGCGGGCGCCGGCGCCGGCATCCTGGCCACCCTGGCCCTGGAGGTCGTGCGGGCCACCAGCTTCCACATGGGCGGCATGCCCGGGGATATGCCCCGGCTGCTCGGGGTCCTGCTGACCGACCGCTTCATGTCCGGCCCCTCGCCGGTTTCGGATATCCTGGGCTGGAGCTACCACTTCTGGAACGGGGCCGTCTTCGGGATCATCTTCGCCGTGACGCTGGGACCCCGCCTCCTGCGCTGGTTCGAGATCTACGGCTTCCTGATCGGCATGGGCTTCCTGATCAGCCCCGCGGTGTCGGCCTTGGGCATCGGGTTCCTGGGGCTGGACATGCCCGCCATGCCCCTGACGGTCATCCTGGCGCATGTGGCCTACAGCGCCGTGCTCGGCCACCTGACCAACCGCTGGGTCCGGCAAAAAGGGTGGCTGCTGGGGTGAACGCCGGCCCCGCCCGTGCTATACTCGCGCTAGCCCGACCCTGCCGGAGGACATGAAGAGCCAGGGAGGTGTCCCATGCCTGCCGAATCTCTTTACCGCAAGTTCTCGGATCTTCTCGCCCTTGCCGGGATCACCATCAACGGGCCCCATCCGTGGGACATCCAGGTCCATGACGACCGCCTCTACGGCCGGGTCCTGGCCGGGGGATCACTGGCCCTGGGCGAGGCCTACATGGACCGGTGGTGGGACTGTCCGCGTCTGGACGAGTTCTTCGCCAGGGTGCTGCGGGCCCGCCTCGACACCAGGGTCCAGGCCCGTTCCTGGCTGTGGGCCGCCCTGAAGGCCCGTCTGCTGAACATGCAATCCCCTGAGCGCTCCCGTTCCCACATCCGCCGCCACTACGACCTGGGCAACCATCTCTACCGGCGCATGCTCGATAAGCGCATGATCTACAGCTGCGGCTACTGGGACGGCGCCCGGAATCTGGATGAGGCCCAGGAGAACAAGCTGGAGCTGACCGCGCGCAAGCTCGGACTGCGGCCGGACATGCGGGTGCTGGACATCGGCTGCGGCTGGGGCGGGGCCGCTCGTTACATGGCCGAGCGGTACGGGGTCGAGGTGGTCGGCATCACCCTGTCGCCCCGGCAGGCCGAGCTGGCCCGCGAGGTCTGCGCCGGCCTGCCGGTGGAGATCCGTCTGCAGGACTACCGCGAGCTGTCAGGGACCTACGACCGCGTCTTCTCCATCGGCATGTTCGAACACGTGGGCTACCGCAACCACTGCACCTTCATGCGCATCGCAAGAGAGGTCCTGGCACCCGGAGGCCTGTTCCTGCTGCACACCATCGGCGGCAACACCTCGGTGCGCCGGACCGACGCCTGGATCGACCGCTACATCTTCCCCGGCTCCATGCTGCCATCGGCGGCCAACATCACCTCCGCGGCCGAGGGCTGCTTCGTCCTGGAGGACTGGCACGGGTTCGGGCCCGACTACGACCGCACCCTCATGCAATGGCACGCCAACTTCAACGCCCACTGGGAGGAACTGAAGCAGGATTACGACGAGCGCTTCCGGCGCATGTGGAACTACTACCTGCTGTCGTGCGCCGGCTCGTTCCGCGCCCGAAAGAACCAGGTGTGGCAGGTCGTGCTGTCGGCCGAGGGGGTTGCCGGGGGATACCGGAGGCCGCACCTGGAACACACAGAGGCGGCATCACAACCGCCCCTGTCCGCGCTGGCCCAGAATGCTAGCAGACCATCGTCACCCGCTGGTTGATCACCCCTGCGTCTGTCGCCAAGTGAAGCAGGTACACGCCCTTGGGAAGATCCCACCGGTGGCGTTCAGGAAGAAAGTCGAGGCCGGAAACTCTACTTTAGAACTGTCCGCTTGACGGGGAAGCTTACGGTAGCACGCGAT